>NZ_JBTREW010000021.1:0-97038 GCF_054823925.1 Bacillus sp. F9_6S_D1_P_5
CTTCTTTCTTTACTTCAGGTACTTCCTCTTCTTTCTTTACTTCAGGTACTTCCTCTTCTTTCTTTACTTCAGATACTTCCTCTTCTTTCTTTACTATTCTTTCTCGTGAATTATCTTGTTTATTCAGATCTTTATACTTGTGAATTTCATCCCATAGCGCCTTACCAATCCATGGCTTATTCATCACCATCCCCCCATCTAATAAAATTCAGGAAAATATGTTATTTTACACGTATTCATTTTCATCATTATATATGTTTTATAATAATAAAAAAGACATTGTCTTTTTATCAAAGACAATGCTTTTTTAGTTTTATACTTGCACTTGTTGTACTTGTAAAACTTTTAAAGTAAGATCTAGTACAATTTTTTCACGAAGAGTATCAAATGGTTCATTTAGATCTGTTGGACAAGGCGAAAAGTCTAATTCGAAAAATTGAGCGCTAACTAACTCGCAATATGGTTGTTCGTTATAAAAAACTGTATTTTCGAAGAAGTATTTGTCTAAACGTGGTAGATCACCATTTTTAGGATTAATAAAGTGAGAAGTAGTATCTGAGGAAGCAGCTACTATAGCTAATGATAGAAAATCAGCTTCTGTTAAATCTGCAAAACCAGAAAATGGAACATTTGCAATACGGTCATATAGCACTCCATTACACTCATCATTTGCATACTCAATATTTTTCCGAATATATCCTTGTACAAATAACTTTGCTCTTGTAACTCTTCGGTAAGGTGTACCTGGTACTGGTTCGAATGCTACAGGAACTAACTTACATTGTGTTAAAAATGCATTTTTTAAGATACGTTTAATTTCAACTGCTGGAGGATCTAATGAAATATCAGATTCTACAACAATTTGAATCGTTCTTTCTGCTAATACAACTGGTATTTTTACAATTGGTGCTCCTGGAGTAGTAATTGGCGTTGCAGGTGCATCACTTAATGGTGTTTGAGTTTGTCCTGCTACCTGACATGGTACATTAATTGGGCATTGTTCACTCATATTTTATAATCTCCTTTATAAAAAAATTAGAGCTTTTTAACTCTCTTTACTGTAGTACTTTTTCTATTATTGCGTGGGTTTGTATCATAGTCACTTTTATCATTTGCAATTAAAGATAGTATTCTATCTTTAATAGTCAAATACACACAGTTTAATATAATTAGTTTTTATGAATATTTACCTATTTAAAAATTCTTAACTATTATCGCGGAAACACACCATAATATGTTGATTAAGTTCAATAGTAAAAAGGATAACCATATTTTCGAAGAAACTTTCAAAAATCTATTCTTAAATTTATTAAGACAAATAAAATTAATTTTGTTAATTTCTTCATTCCAAAATATCTATGCAACAGCAAATTAATATTGGATGCACCTTATTGTTAAAAAATAAAAAACGACTTTTTCAAGTCGATTTTTATACCAATTTGTAATTTTAAAAAAGAGTAATTAATATGAATTTTATAGGATTTTCTAGACTTTTTCTGTTGTACAATTGTACAAATTCATTCATTTACCTATTATCCACAAAATAAGTATCATACGCCTTATCAAAAACATATCCTAGCTTTTCTGCTAGTTTAACAGATGTAGTATTCGCAGCATCCCAGTTTGGATATATTCCTTTTTCTAGACAGTCCAAGATTAACGCCGCACTAACTATAGTTGCCAATCCTCTTCTTCTATGATTGTGATCAGTCGCCACTTCAATTTCAATCCCATTATCATAAATGCTATATGATGATGCACCGCATACAACTTCTCCTTTATACAAAATACTATATCCTATACCTCGGTTTATATAATCTTCCACTGATTGAAATTGACTTGTAAAATCTTCAGAGACTTTATGTAATGTAGGGTTATTTACGATATGTTCATCTATTCTTCGTAACTCGTATTCATTTGGAAGCGCTGATATAAGAGATTGTAATTTTGAACGATCAAAAACTTCTGCATTACGTTTAAATTTATAGCGTAAAAACTTATCTATTTTTCTTTCGTAAAATGTTTCTAAACGCTTTTTCCATTCTACACTATTTACGATGACTAACACTCTATCAGGGATGTTTCGAAGCAATTCTTCTGTTTCTTTCACCTTTGAATCCCCAGCGTAAAATGTGAAAATCCCTACCGTAACTTGCGCTACTGTCGGATTTTCGAGATCATTTACCCACGCTGTACCCATATGTCCTTGTAAATAAGAAAGTAAAACAACGTTATTGAAATCCTCGAATATAGTAACTAATTTTTCTCTCGTATGTATATTCGCTTCATATATCATTTACATTCCTGCTTTCTTTAGAATCAATGCACTTCTACTTTTTTATAAGTCCTTTTATTCTACATATAAGCAAAAAGTCTACTACACTCCATATATTTATAAATTATTCATAAATATAAAATTATTATAACATCTAATAATAGGTAAAAGACTGTCCAGTAAAAAGGTTTACAGATAATATACTTCATAATAATTCGCAATCTAAAATCTTTTATTATGTAAAAAACCTCTACATTAGTTTAACGAATTTCCCGAAAGAATTCTCCTTCCTCAAGCGAGTGAAGGGCGTAGCCCAACGATAGCTGGGAGATGAATTTCGGTTTGAAAGTAGTCAAAAAATTTTGATAAAATAGCCATATGAGGTTCTTTGATAACTTGATATAGAAGGTTGCAGGAAGAAAATAGAGTGCGAAAACCAAGCCATTCGGTTCCTGCGTAAAATATCAACCGTATAAAGAGAACATCCAAGCGTTGGTCATCTAGGGATGGAACGCCCCGAAGTAACGCTCAGGGAGACGAAAGGTTGCTTTCGTCGTGGAACTGAGAAGCTCCCACTTCAAGCTTTGCTAAGTGGTGAGTAGTTCACCTTTCGTTTTACAACTACAAACTTTTCCTATTCGAATTGCATCAATCCTAGAGCAATCTACAAAGATAACCTCATTATCCTCTTGTACGAAGGATACAATACCACTCCTCTTATTAAATGAAAGAAAATAAGATACAACAATTCCGTTTCCGGCAATTACAATACTCTCAACTTTTGTAAAAGGCTCTAGACTTCGTAAAAATTCACAAATGTTATTTTGGTGACCTCGATAATTTCGTGTCGGCTCACAACCCACTTACACTCCATCCCTTCCCTATATGTTTTATCTAATACGTATAATATGAGCGGAGTATGAGAAAAGCTTGGACAATATAACTTTAACGGAAGGAATTTACACTAACACCAAGGAATCATACATATTTTTCGCCATAAATACATATAACAATTTCATCTTTCATGAAAAAAACGTTATAATGAAGTGTAGCCTCTACGATTACGTTATAAAGGAGATTAAAACAATGGCTAAAATTAAAGTATACCAAGCAAAAGAAGAAAATATGGAAGCAGTAAAAAACATCATTGATGTTGAGGAACAAAATCCAACTGCTGAAAACTTACAAAATCTATACGCATGTGTATTAGATACTGAAGATATGGCATTGCCTGAATCATACATTGAAGAAGATATCTTAATTGATTCTATTGAAGTTATGGTTAACGCTTCTCAAAGCAAAGTAAGAGACTTAGGTGCTTACGATGTAATCGAAGTTCAAAACAAAGGTAAGAAAACACAAATTTTATTATTAGCAGACGAAGAATACGAAATCATCGAAGGCTAATCTAAATCCGTACATACGAAAAAGCTCCCTTCCAATTGGAAAGGAGCTTTTTCATTACGCTTTTGATGTTTCGCTCTTTTTATTCGTTTGTTGTTTCTTAATTACCATGCGCTCATTTCCCATAAAGAAAATAAATATGAATGCTAAACCAGCTGGTACCAATGCCCACATAAATGTTTGGACAATTGAGCTAGAAAGAGCGTCAATAATTTTATCTAATATTTGCGGCGGAATTTGAGATCTTGCCGATTCTGATAGAATAGCTCTTGAATCTCCTAAAGCGTTTGTATTCATTCCTCCGCTCATACCTTTAAATGCTTCTTCTAATTGATCTTGAAAACCTGTTCTTTGGATCATTCCGAAGATTGTAATACCTAGTGTCATTCCTAACGAACGAATGAAGTTACTCGTTGAAGTCGCAGATCCTCGCTGTTCCATACCGAAGTTGTGAATAGCTGCCATACTTAGTACAGAGAATGAGAATCCAACTCCAAATCCGATAATAATCATATACACTGTTAATAATGCACGACTTGTTTCTGGCGTTAATGTGCTTAATAAGAATAATCCAATTAGCATAATAACCGCAGAAATAATCATAATGTTTCGATAGCTAAGCTTCGTCGTTAAAAATCCGCCTAACTGCGCTGTTACGACTGATCCTAACATCATCGGTAAAAGTAGTAATCCTGAGTTTGTTGCAGTGCCGCCGTATACACCTTGAATGAATAAAGGTATGTACACAGTTGCTGACATAAACGCTGCACCGTAACATAATGCAATAATAGTACTCATTCCGAATAAACGTTGTTTAAACATTTCAAATGATATGATTGGTTCCTCTACTTTACGTTCAATACATATAAATGCAATAATTAAAATAGCGAATCCACCAAATAAACTTAAAATAAAACTAGAATCCCAATCATACTTTTGTCCACCAAGCTCTAAAGCAAACATTAAAGAAACTACTGCACCAACTAAAGTAATTGCACCAAACCAGTCAATTTTTTGCTTTCTATGAACTCGTGACTCTTTATAAAAGAATGTAATAAAAATAAGTGCTAAAACGCCAAGCGGTAAGTTAATATAAAATACCCAGTGCCAACTAATATAATCTGTAATATACGCACCAAGTAATGGACCAAAAATACTGGATAAACCAAATACTGCTCCGAATAATCCACCCATTTTCCCGCGCTTTTCTGGAGGGAAAATATCAAAAACGATAGTAAACGCGATCGGCACTAATGCCCCGCCGCCAATACCTTGAATGGCACGATAAATACCTAACTGTGTAATATTTTCAGCAGTACCACAAAGTGCCGAACCAATCATAAAGACGATTAAACCGAAAATAAAGAATCTCTTTCTACCATACATATCTGATAGTTTACCGAATATCGGCATACCTGCCATTTCTGCGACCATATAGGCAGAAACGACCCATACAAAGTTTTCAAGGCCTCCTAAGTCACCAACGATCGTTCCCATCGCTGTTACGACAATGGTATTATCCATTGATGCCATTAAAATACCTAGCAATAAGCCCGCCACAACAAAGCCGAGCTTATTATTCTTCTCAACCATAACCTTGCTCTCCCTCGTACTACTAATATTTGCTTATGTTCTTTTACAACTGCATTACCTTTTTGGTTAAAGCTAGTATGATATTCTACAACACTAATTTCACACCCTGGACCAATAGTAACGTTGTTTCCTCTTACTACTTCAGCGATAGTATGCTCTAAATAAATTTCATCTCCTTCAATGATAGACGTTCGGAGGCTTCCAGTATGACTTGTAAATGGAATAAATCTCGCTTTTTTACGAACAGAAATCTTTTTACCACCGATTTCTCTCACTTTGCTCCCTTCATAACGAAGTGAAATTTCAATATTTTCAGCATTAAGTAATCCATCACTTTCAAGACCACCCGTTAGTGATAATTCCTCTACTTCAATATCTCCTTTCACATTTAAAGCGCCTTTCACATCTACGAAATTACCAGTAAACTTTCCCTTAACTTCTATCATACCTCTTACTTTTGTTTTTTCAATATGTGCATCACTATGCATTTGTGTGTTTCCATATACTTTTACATATTCCGCAGTTACATTTCCTTGTACTTCACTATCACCATACACGACATAGTTTTTCACTTTCATATTACCGCGTACTTCACTCGTGCCGTACGTTTTAAATTCATTACAGCTCATATCATTAGAAATCGTTCCTTCACCGCGTATCTTCACTTTGTTATAATCCCCGCCTGCTGAACTACCAGAACCATTGACAGTAAGACTATGTGAATGTTCCATATTACTTACTCCCTCCCATTAAACCTGCTTAATTTCCTTTACATTTGCACTTTTATCAACAGTAAGAACACCGGTATATTCAATGAGTTCAATTTCACAATTCGGTCCTACTGTAACATTGCTTCCTCTTACCGTTCTTATGTGAGCATAATCAATTTCGATATTGTCACCTTCTAACAGTTCAGCTTCTAATTGTAAACCAAATACTGATTTAAACAGTCTACTAAAAGTACCCATCCTATGTTTTACTTTAATCGTTTGACCACCAATTTCTTTCGCTCGACATGTACCGTGAATATTTATATTTATTTCATCCGCGCTTAATAATCCACCAATTGTAAACTGTCCATCAGAAGAAAAAGTATCCACTTCACAGTTGCCATCAATCGTCGCTTGACCATTGATTTTAAATTCTTCACCAGTAACATTCCCACCTATCGTACCTTTTCCTGCAATTTTCAAACTGTTTGCTTTCACATCTTTCGTAATAGTTGCTTTTCCATCAATTCGCATCGTTTCAGCATGAACTGTGCCATCGACTTTACCAGATCCACTAATTCGTGCACTGCTACTTTTCAAATCACCAGTAACTGCACCGTAACCGTTGCATTCAAATTTTTCACATTCAACATTTCCATTCACAGTCCCTTTTCCATTTAATTGCACTTTATGAAACTCGCCGCCATTCGATGAACCGTAACCATTTATAATTAAATTTTCTGTACGCATAATTTCTCCCCCACTACAATAGTTTCGTTTTTAATGCTTCGGTATATTTCATAATCGCTTCACGTAAAACAATTTTGGTGCCTTTTTCAAAAATTAAATCGTCTACGTTTGAAACTAAGAAACAAGTAGAAATCCCTAACTTTCGGACGATAATAAAATCACAAGTTTTATGCTTAATCGCTTCATAATTTTCACATAGAACTTGCAAGACCATTTTTCCTTCTTCTAAACTAATCTCTCCTGATTGTAGTAATTCTTCAAGCATATACACATAAAGAATATCCACAAATTGAAACTCTGTTGTTTTATTCGTTTGTTCTATGAAGAATTGTAAAACTGGCTCTGATGCAATCCCTTTACGTAAAAGGTCTTCCTTTGTTAAAAGGATTTCTCTTACACTCGGTGAAAACATATTTGCTAGTTCATCGAGTGATAAATCCTCTTTCATCGTTTGGATTTTATCAATACGATCTAATATCTTTTCTTTCGGAAAAAATGTTTCTTGACCCGTGAATGTTGACTTTCGTACAAACCAATCTTCCGGTATTAAATTTTTTCTTTTCCACCTATATAACTGTCCGTATGAAATACCAGTTAGTTCTAATAAATCTTTTTTTGAAATTAAATCTGTACTCAACTGTATAACACCCCTTCCTGATAACAATGTAACATAACACTGTTACGCTGTAAATAGACTTTTATCATAAGTAGCGTAACAATGTGTAAAACAACCCTGTTTCACACACAAAAACAGGGTTGTCACGCATCTTATAAAATGCGTAACAACCCTTATATATCAACATGTAAACCATATTTCATAAAAATCAATCCACCCTTGTGAATTAATCATTATATTTTGTACTTTTTCATGAGAAGTTACTTGTTGTTTGTTGCGGTATAAAGGAATAATATGAATGTGACGTAACAAAGTGTCCTCAATATCGCGTAACAATGTAACTCTATTCTCTAATTGTTCTTGTTTAAAATACGGGGACAACGTTTTATGAAAGTCCATGCTGCTTTGCCCATGAATAAAGCTATTTTTTGTAAGAAACATATATAGCAGACTATCTTCTATTCGCTCGCTAATTGTTGCACTATCATGCATCATATCAGCCTTTTGTATCGTACTCATTTCCAATAACTCTTTTATTTCAAGAAAATTTGTTTCTACATAAATCCCGTACTTCGCACACTCTTTCTGTATCCATTGTGCATCTTCTACGTGATCTCGTCCTGTAAATGTATAGAGTTGTAGCACTTCATTATGATACGTACTTCTCTTAATTAAACTTTCTATATCTTCCTCAATTTCTACTATGCTTTCATTTGCTAGTATTAGTTTCTTTGCCACTTCTCCACGTTCTCCGCCGAGTACTTGAACAATTTTATCGCCATGAATAATTTTATGTAGCGCCTTTCGAAATAGCTCATCTTGCATTGGTCCTTCTTTTACAAGATTGCACGTTACATATGTCACGTTCGATTCAAGCCGAGAGAACTCTTTATTAGGCTTTTCTTTATCTTTATACTGTGCCTTTACTAACACATCATACGTATTTACATTTTGCTCTACATTCATTAGTTCAATCCGGTCAAGAAAAGGTCTTTCACGATAATATAAATCGTGTACTTCTAATACAAATAAATGTGCATTCTTCTCTCGTAATAGGAAAGGGCCTGTACCAATGAAGTTTCCTGCTTCATCTTCCCGTACGATAGAACATTGTTCTGCGCTAAGCATATGTAAAAACATCTTATTTTCTGTATGTAATCCAATTTCAACAACATATTCATCCACTGCACGGACATTTTCAACATGTTGCAACATCCATGCGTGTGGGTTGTTTTCGGCTTTCATAAATCGATTCAATGAATATATAACTTCATGTGCAGTAAGTCGTTTTCCATTATGAAGATAAACACCTTTTCTTAAATAAAATGTCCAAACCTTGTCAGCATCATTATATTCCCAGTGAAAAGCAAGCCTTGGTTCTATAGAGTTTGTTTCCTTATTTACATATACGAGTGTATCAAAAATATGTTTAACCATATGACATTCCGATCTCATCGTAGCGTAAACCGGATCTAAAGCGATGTCCAGGTTCATTTGTACTTGTAAACGAAGGACATCTTTTCTTCCTTCAGGTGTCCTTTCTATTTGATGACCAAATATGGAATTTACCCAAACTTCATACTCTTTCTTTACTGACGGAAATTGTGAGCTGTAGCGTTCCACAAATGAAATTCCGCTTTTCACATCCCCTTTTTTCGTTAGTTCTTTTCCTCTGTCTAAAATTAATGTCATTGGTTGCTTTTGAAATATTAGTTTAGAACGATTCCCTCTTCCGCGCCCTGGAAACCAAGTAATCCAATGTAACTCTTCTAATTTTTTTATAATTAATTTACTATTACGCTCCGTACAAAATAATGTTTTTGCTATCATTTGTACGGTTACTTCTAATTGTTCTCCTTCTCGTCTCCCTTTACCGTAGACACACCATAGTTCAATATATTGATCTAAAATAAACATCATACTCCCCCTAAAAGGTGAAAAATAACCTCTTTTGTTTCTACCCTTTTTCCATTTCTCCTTTCATCTTATCATTTCAATATAGAAAGGAGGAATTAATATTGAACAATCTTTTACTACGTTATAACAAAACAATTATTATAAGACTGTGCGGCGAATTATTAACCCGAACGACTGAATCTATGTTAGCTCTCATTATGATTATTTACGTTAATAAAATGTTAAACGGTAATATAATAATCACCATGCTCATTTTTGGACTACAACCTCTTTCTGACATCATATTTACACTTATTGCTGGGGGAGTTACTGATAAATATGGGCGAAAAAAAATTATGTTGCTCGGCTTATTGCTACAAGGCGTTGCAATCGGCAGCTTCATCTTTGCTCAATCTGTTTTTATATTTGCATTGTTATACGTCATAAATGGGGTGGGTCGTTCCTTATATATTCCCGCTCAACGTGCACAAATTGCTGATTTAACAAAACAAAAACAACAAGCAGAAATTTTTGCTCTTTTGCATACGATGGCTGCAATTGGTTCCGTAATTGGTCCGATAATTGGCGCTATCTTTTATCGTACTCACCCTGAATATTTATTTATAATGCAAAGCATTACACTTATGGTATATGCAGTAGTTGTATGGACACAGCTTCCAGAAACCGCTCCAGTACTTAAAAAGCCTAAGCAAAACCTTGAAGTACCATCTCCAAAACAATTTGTACACAAACATTACGCTGTTTTGGGACTTATGATTACTACACTTCCTATTAGCTTTTTCTATGCACAAACTGAAACAAATTATCGTATTTTCGCTAAAGATATATTTCCAGATTTCGTATTCATACTCGCTTTTATTTCAACATGCAAAGCTATTATGGAAATCATTCTGCAAATTTTTCTCGTGAAATGGTCTGAACGATTTTCCATGACGAAAATTATACTTATTTCTTACACCTGCTTTACGATAGCTGCAATTGGCTACGGATTCTCAGCAACAATCTTGTCACTATTTTTCACATTACTCTTTTTAGTCATTGGAGAAAGTATTGCTTTCAACCATTTACTTCGATTCGTTTCAGAAATCGCTCCTATGGATAAACGAGGATTGTATTTTTCAATTTACGGGTTACATTGGGATATATCTCGAACGTGTGGTCCTGTACTAGGTGCGGTTTTATTAAGTAAACTAAATGGTAGTATGCTATTTTATATTTGTGCTTGTTTCTTAGTAGCTGGAGGTATTTTGCAAGCACTGTTTATTCAAAATGTAGAACGTAATAAAATGAAAAAAGACCTTTCGGAGCACACTCCTCATACTTTATAGGCTGCTTTCCTTATCATTTATCAATAAAATAAAAAGAAGGATGTCACAAAAGTCTCCAGACTTTCGCGACATCCTTTCTTTATTAGCCTGCCATTTTATTAATACTATCCTCTGGTGAAATTACTGAAATATGATTTACTTTACCAGTCGATTCTGGAATAATGAATTTCAGCTCAAACTGATTGTTTACTTTATATACATATATTTTATCTTCCCCATTTACCTTAACTGAAGTTGGTTTTCCTAATGCTTTCTCTATATCTTGTAATGTAATTGATTTTAGTTCAGCATGATAGGAGCGTACATCAAAAACTTGTGATCCTTTATTAAAACCGAAGGAGACATTTTTATTTGTAAAGGTAGCGTACATGCCGTTACCTGCTTGTTCCGTTTTATCTGCTTTCCCCCAAGCTTTCTCTATGTCTTCAATATCTCCTGTATGTGCTGCAAACGGGACGTTAGGTACTTTTCCTTCTTTCGCTAGTTCGAACAAATCTTTAACGTGGTTAATTGATTTTTGATTGATTGCTGTATCTTTTGTGCTTGAATCTGTACCTGATTTTGTTGATCCTTCATTATTTGATTTTGCATCAGATCCTTTCTTTTCTTCAGAAGAATTATTCTGTTCGTTTTTACTATTTTCTGATGTTTGGTTTGTTTCCTTCTTTTCATCTGTCCCTTTACATGCTGCTAATGAAAATAGGCATGTAAAAGAGAGTAATAATATAACTACCTTTACATACACTTTCATACATTTCAGCCCCCTATCATAATCTTATTCATCTTGATAACCAATCCATTACACTACTTTTCAAATCGTGTTTGTTCCAAAAAGTAAATGCTTCACTCTCTCCTAATGCTTGCACAACATATTCTACATAAGCTGTTCCTAAAAAATAACCAAGTCGGTTATATCCAAAATATTGTCCGCCAGATAACCGGAACCACTCTTTCTCTTTTTCTAACGTCCATCCTTCTATATAATCTTCCAAAAAACGTTTCTTTATATGTTCTTCATTTTCTATATAGTATTGTAACCAACGTTCACCATCATCGTTATATGAGTAATACACTGATTCATTTAAACCTTTCATAATTTGTTTTGATAAATATGTTGCAACACCCTCGCGATACAAACTAACTGCTGCGTCGGCCCACTCGGCTTTACTCCAATCCATTCCATCATTTTGTAACTTAACATTATGATATATATGGCCTATTTCGTGAGCGACAATAACACGAAGGTGATTTACATCTGGAGATAATTTTTCTGCTGCAAAAAATATGTCTCCAATGATTTCCCTTTCTACAAATGCATTAGAGCCAAATCCTCCAACAAATAAATGAAACTTCATATTTACATCAAGATTATATTTATTATGATATTCATTCGTTATCTCTTGAATAATACTTGGTAATGTTTCTGCAATGATACGAATATCTTCTAGTTTCGCCGGATATTGTTTAATGGCATTCGAAAGACGTTCTCTCGTTTTAGGACAATGATACGTAAAGTATTCTTCAAATGCCTCAGGATACGAAATGAAATATTGATTAAGAACTTCTAATTCTACATCGTCACTTCCCCATAATTTTAAAAAACTTGGAATTGTATTATTTATCATTTTTCCCATCTCCTTATATATCCCTTCTCGTCATATACACCGCAATCCTTCCTAAAACGTAGAAAAAGCAACAAAGGAGGATGAGCCTTCCTTGTTGCTTTTTTTGTTTAATCAAACCATTTGTCACTATCAGAAATCCATTTACCATTATGTAAATCGTAACATTCATCATAATAATGAAAAAAGCTGTCCAAAAAGGACAGCTTTACATATGTATTTTTACACTTCGATTGACTTACCATCTTCAACAATATGATAAAGTAAATGAGCTAAATGATGAATTGGACCATACTCTTCCTCTTCTTCGTCTGTTTCACCTTGGAACTCAAGATCATTTAAGTATAGTGCTAAAAATTGATAGTAAAGTTTTAAATCAAATCCGTAGCACGCAGTTGGCTCTTCATGATCGCCTTCGTATTGTAACATTAAGTATTGATCGTTTCCTTCTGCATCTTCTGCATCAAAGAATACGAAGAAGCCAACGTTTGTATCTAAATCAAATAGATGACGAGTGCCTTTTTCTGTTGCTTTGTTGAAATCCTCTTCACTTAATTTATGTACTGTTGTCGCTTTAGCATTATCTTCTTGATGGAAATTTACTGTAAATGTTTTCAATGCTGACACCTCCTGATTGTATAATACTAGCATAACATATAAAAAGGACTGCTTACAAATGTAAACAGTCCTTACATTCATTTTCTCATTGCTCGTAATAAGAAGCTTACGATGAAAATTAAAATGATCGCACCGATTAAAGCTGGAATAATTGCATACCCGCCAATGACTGGGCCAAAACTACCAAGTAATTTCGAACCAATCCAAGAACCAATAATACCAGCAATAATATTACCAATTACACCACCTGGTACGTCTTTTCCAGTAATTAAGCTCGCAAGCCACCCTAATATACCACCGACGATTAAAGACCAAATCATATAATAACCTCCTTTATATTTCACCAATCAAAATATAATAAGAAACAATTGCTTATCCTTAGTTATGTTACATTTTTCAGTAGTTATTCATACAGATCAACTATTAGATTATTTCAAAATAATGAACAGCCTTCTACTCGAGGTTGATGTTATTCGTAATACACATATTAAGGACAGTCAGACTTTAATATTGTCTGTATAAACTCTTCTTTAAATGCAGGATAGTTAAAACCAACTGCAATTTTTTGAATTGGTCTATTATCAAATGTTGTTGGCTCGGCTATTTTTCTAAAGTCTGCCACACTTTGTCCTCTAGTTACGTCATTTGTCGTACTAATCCAAACTGCTGACTTTTTATATTCAAAAATATTATCATTAATAAAAGAAATGAACGGAAGTAAATCATGAATCGGACTTCCAGCAATACCCGGGTATTCTTTTTTATAAAAGTTCTCAAAATAAAAATCAATCATCGGTTTAATAAGTTTCGCCTGCCCTGTTCCTTCTTTATTAATAATATCCACCATTTCAGGAGTAATTAGTGCTTCTTGCGTTACATTTAGCGGATAAATAGTCGCATTCTTTGCATACTTCATTACAATATTTGCGGCAATTGGATCTCCATAAAAATTTGCTTCTGATACAGGAGTAACGTTACCAGGAAATAAAAATGCACCGCCCATAATATAATACGAACATACCTTATCCATTACATTTGGATATAATAAAAATAACGTCGCCAATGTTGTTAATCGGCCTGTCGCTACAATAATAATATCTTCTGGACAAGGCTCAATTAATTTAATTAATTCACAAAAATTTTCCCGTTTACAAATCCTCATATCAGGTGGAATAATTGGACCTAGGCCGTGTTCCCCATGAATTTCAGGGAAAAACAAAGGTTCTTCAGCAGTCATCGGCCTTGCTGCACCCTCAATGATTTTTACTTCTGTAGCATAGTATCTTTCTAAAAAATACACATTTTCCGTTACGATTTCTCGCGATACATTTCCATATTCAGCAACAATACCTATAATATCTAATTTACATGTTTTATTTGCATAAATTAAAGCCACCGCATCGTCAATACCAAAGTCTCCAAAAAAGATGATTTTCTTATTAACTATCCTCACCCCTCTTCAGCATAATCTACTACTATTATTATGTGAAAAAGACAAGGCTGTGAAACAGTGCAAACTAAAAAAGCCGCCTATTTATTGGCGACTTCAATCTTTTTATAAGATAAATATGCTAATACATTTTTACTTGAATCGTATTTCGGATTATTTCCTTTTCTCGGTTCTCTCATATGAGTTTTTTCAAATCCAGGAATGTCCGGCATTTTCTCCATAAATTCAAGCATTTCTTCTTCAGTTCCTTCAATACGTACGCGAATCATTATTACTTTTCCTCAATTCTCATTTTCTCTGTACTAAGTATAACGTACTTTGAAAAGACTGCAAGAAATTTATCTTTTTAATGTCGCGCTTTTTTTACAGACAAACAGTGCCATTTCAGTATAAAACGAATTTATTTTATTATTTTCAATTTGAATATGAAAGAATTCTTGCATTTCAACTGGTGTTTTCATCATACATTCTGTTAACTTCATACGTTTCTGCAACGGTACATTCATCATATCGCACCACCAGTCAAATTCAAATTTCTTGTCAAAAGTTAGACATGACTGCATTTGCAAACCGTTCTTTTCTAACAAGGCAATCCATTCTGTTTTTTTCAACGCACGTTCATGACTCGGGTCCCGCTTTTTTTCTATAAAATTATAAAATGTATCGTATTCATTATTTTCCGGTGAAACATTATCTATTAAAATAAACAATCCATTATCTTCTAACGTACGATTTACTTCATAAATAAACTGAGCTGGATTCGTAAAATGATGTGCTGCAATTCGGCATGTTATCGTATCAAATGAACGATCAGCAAACGGTAAACTTTCAGCGTTTCCAGCAACAAAAGATACATTTTCATGTCCATTGCTTATAATAAAGTTTTTCGCATTCTCTAACATTTTTTCTGTTAAGTCTAAAGCAACTACTTCTTGAAACAATGGAGCTAATACATTCGCAACATGCCCACCGCCTGTAGCAATATCAAGAAGACGATTATTATGACGAGACTCAACTTGTTGAACTACATATTGTAAATCCGGTCCTTTAGCATGAATTTTACTTTTCACATACTTTTCCGCATTTTTACCAAACTGCTGTTGCACAAGCTCTTCTTTACTCATTTTATCATCTTCTTTCAATTGTTATTTACACGATTCAGATAACTAATACATTCTATTTCATATTTTCAATTCCTCTTTTGGACAGATTATATGTTGCTTTGAAAAATAAAAAAACCGTAAGAATATATCTCACAGTTTTTTAGCTTTCTATATAGTTTCTTTTTCCCTTTCTTCATTTCCTGAAGATAGGCTACCAATAGCATCCGCAGTTACTTCGACCACAAACTCACAAATACCTGCTACAACTTCTCCAATCACTTCATCCATCTTTTTACCCCCTTATTTTATGTAACTTATTTGTATTATAGAAGAGTTTGCTTATTTCGAACTATCGGAAAACGTGACAACAACATTACAATTTTGTAAGCTTTTTCATTTTATTTAGCTTCTATCCTTTGAAACTCCAAGTATGATTAACAATCATATAGGTCATCATAATATTAGGTAAGTTCCAATTGTGCTAGAGGAGGCGTGTAAAATATACTACGTAAAATTAATTAAAGGTCAATCATTCTATGCTTTTGATCATCGTTTCTTAATGTCTGAAGAAGAAGAGGTTTCCGAGAAGGTTTATAATTACTTACGTCGTAATGAATTTTTCGAAGTACGTAAAGAAGAATATTCGGCCTAAAGTATAAAAAGCATCAAGAGAAATATCATTTACTTAGGATATTTTCTTGATGCTTTTATTTTATTTCTCCTCACTCTCAATGAATATTTAATTATAAGTTTTTTACATTTTAATTTACTTATTTCATGTTTTAGCACATCAAATTTTTGACAAATCAAAAAGATTGAAATCCACTCATGAAACACGTAATATAGACTCTGACTCTAAAAAAGTTCGTTACTAATAATACATAAAATAAGGAGGTTTTATATACGAGTTTTTCATTTTAAAAGACGGAGAGGTTTTATATTATGTGGCGCAATAAAAATGTTTGGATTGTTTTAATTGGGGAGTTTATTGCTGGTCTCGGGTTATGGCTTGGTATTCTTGGTAACCTTGAATTTATGCAAAAATATGTCCCTTCTGATTTCATGAAATCCGTTATATTATTTATCGGATTATTAGCAGGTGTTTTAGTTGGACCTATGGCAGGTCGCATAATTGATCAGTATGAAAAGAAAAAAGTTCTTCTTTACGCTGGGTTCGGTCGCGTTATTAGTGTTATTTTTATGTTTTTCGCTATCCAATTTGAAAGTATCGCCTTTATGATTGCATTTATGGTTGCTCTTCAAATTTCAGCAGCATTTTACTTCCCTGCATTACAATCTGTAATTCCACTTATCGTACGTGAGCATGAGTTATTACAGATGAACGGTGTACATATGAATGTAGGTACAATCGCTCGTATTGCAGGTACTTCACTAGGTGGAATTCTTTTAGTTGTAATGAGTTTACAGTATATGTATGCCTTCTCAATGGCAGCGTACGCTTTATTATTCCTCTCAACTTTCTTCCTACAATTCGAGGATAAGAAATCAACAACACCAAGTAAACAAGCTGCAAAAGATAATAGCTTTATGGAAGTATTTCGTATATTAAAAGGAATTCCTATTGCTTTTACAGCACTTATATTAAGTATTATCCCTCTATTATTCATAGCTGGATTTAATTTAATGGTAATTAACATAAGTGAAATGCAACATGATCCAACGATTAAAGGATTTATATATACCATTGAAGGTGTCGCATTTATGTTAGGTGCCTTCGTTATTAAACGTTTATCTGACCATTTCAAACCTGAAAAATTATTATATTTCTTCGCAGTTTGTACCGCTTTTGCACACCTTTCCTTGTTCTTTAGCGATATAAAATGGATGTCTCTTACATCATTTGGTTTGTTTGGTTTTAGTGTCGGTTGCTTCTTCCCTATTATGTCAACAATCTTCCAAACAAAAGTGGAAAAAAGTTATCACGGCCGTCTCTTCTCATTCCGTAATATGTTTGAGAGAGTTATGTTCCAAATTGTCTTACTTGGTACAGGCTTCTTCTTAGATACGATTGGACTGCAATATATGGTTCTCATCTTTGGAGTTATTTCATTATTAATTATTTTCATATCGCTCTCTAAACAGAAACAATATGAAAAACAACCTTCGCAATCTGCGAATTTATAACTATAGCGAAGAAGCATGGATCATTAATTTAATCCATGCTTCTTTGTTATATAAATCCTTATTTATTACGCTTATTGAAATTATTTAAAGGAGTACCCCTCTTATTTTCGAATACAGTATATTAACAAGATATATACAGGAGGTGTGCAAATGTCTGATGGTATGCAGTTATTTATTATCTTTATTTTTGTATTAGCTCTGTTTAGTATCATAAACTTTTTAGCGATTTTCTTATCTGGACATAACTTTAAAAGAAGAATTATCACAGGTTTCATATTTTTACTAATAACTCCTATTGTTTTTTTTGCTACCGTAGCATTCGCTTCTATATTCGATAAAGCTGGATTTGGCGCAGGTGGCCTAGCCTTCATTGTTGTAATTATATATATTTTAAATGGAATTGTGATCCTACTTTCCTCTTTATTATTCCTCAAAAGAGACATAACATAGACTATAGTACTCGGCATGAATCTAACTTTCCATTAGATTCATGCTTTTTCAATTCCCTCTAAATTTTTATATGAAATTAAATAATTCTTTATAAAAATTTAAACTTTATTTATTACAATATTCCTATCGTATTCGCACGTTTATTGAAAATGAAAAGAAAGGAGTACAAAATGAAAAAGTTTTTATTAATTCTTCCAATATTCATCGTTCTACTTAGTGGATGCAGCAATAATGATATATATGGTTCTTGGGAAGTCATTGACAACAAAAATGGTCTTTGTCCGGCATCTTATAAATTTGAGACAGTTGTAAAAGAAGAAAAGAAAGAAAAAATTGTTCAAAACTTAGTAGAAATGCAAACAACGAAGAAAAAAGAAGATTTATACAAAGGTTCATTTGTCAAAAATTCTAATGTATATCACATTGATTATGGTAACTCGTTTACATCGGATCAAACTTTACAAGTTGTCGATGGCAAATTAAATGTATACTTTTATGCAGTGGAAAAATTATGTACATATAAAAAGATATGATTACACTTCACATAAAACGCAGAAAATATTTTCTGCGTTATTTTCTGTTCTGCACTATTTTCTGTTCCGCCTTATTTTCCTCCCTCTAAATTTGTCAATCGTTTTAATTTTCATAAAAAAATGATAAAATGTAACCATGTGTTTTCAGAATAATTAAAAATGCAGATAGAAAACACTGTTTTTAGGAGGGGTTTTGATGACTTACACGTTAGCAACTAGAATGAAAGCATTCCAATCTTCTATATTTAGTGAATTAGGGGCCTATAAAAAAGAAAAAATTGCAGCAGGTCACAAAATGATTGATTTAAGTATCGGGAATCCTGATATGCCACCTGCTGACTTCGTAAGAGAAGAAATGGTACATACAGCAAGTGAAAAAGAAAGCTACGGATACACATTAAGTGGTATTCAAGAATTTCACGAAGCTGTAACTGAATATTACAACAACACTCATAACGTTAAATTAAATGCTGATAAAGAAGTTTTATTATTAATGGGTTCACAAGATGGACTTGTTCATTTACCTATGGTTTATGCGAATCCGGGAGATATTATTTTAGTTCCTGATCCAGGATATACAGCTTATGAAACTGGAATTCAAATGGCTGGTGCAACATCGTATTACATGCCTTTAAAGAAAGAAAATGAATTCTTACCTAACTTAGCAGCTATCCCCGAAGATATTGCTAATCAAGCGAAGATGATGATTTTAAACTTTCCAGGAAATCCAGTTCCAGCAATGGCTCATGAAGATTTCTTTAAAGAGGTAATTGCATTCGCGAAAAAGCATAATATTATTGTTGTCCATGATTTTGCTTATGCTGAATTTTATTTTGATGGCAATAAACCAATTAGCTTCCTCTCTGTACCTGGTGCTAAAGAAGTTGGCGTAGAAATCAACTCTTTGTCAAAAAGTTATAGTTTAGCAGGTAGCCGTATTGGATATATGATTGGAAACGAAGAAATTGTTCGTGCACTTACTCAGTTTAAATCCAATACAGATTATGGTGTGTTTTTACCAATTCAAAAAGCGGCATCAGCGGCACTAAGAAATGGCGCTGTGTTTTGTGAGAAAAATCGAGTTATTTATCAAGAACGTAGAGATACTTTAGTTGATGGATTCCGAACATTTGGTTGGAATGTTGATAAACCAGCTGGTAGTATGTTCGTCTGGGCCGAAATTCCGAAAGGCTGGACTTCTATAGATTTCGCTTATGCATTAATGGATCGTGCAAATGTCGTTGTTACACCAGGTCATGCATTTGGACCTCACGGAGAAGGTTTTGTACGTATTGCACTCGTTCAAGATAAAGAAGTGTTACAACAAGTTGTTGAAAACATTAAAAATAGCGGTATTTTTTCTCTTGAAAAAGTAAATGAATTAGTTAAAAATTAATGGTAACTCCCCTGCTTAACTGTAGCAGGGGTATTATTCATTGGAGGTACTTTCATATGCATATTAAAGACACACTTCCCCATCGTTTTCCATTTTTAATGATTGATAAAGTTACAAATGTAAAACATGGTGAGTCCGTTACGGGATATAAACTACTAACAAATAATGAATGGTTTATTAATGATAGTCAAGACTATATGCCCCATATGTTAATTGTAGAAGCACTTGCACAACTTAGTGCATTTGTACATACAAGTGACTCTGAAGGTTTAGGCTTCCTCTCCTCATTAGATGGGGTTGAATTCCACGGAAAAGCATATCCCGGTGATAAACTTGATTTACATTATGAGTTATCTCGTAATCGTCGAGGTTTTATTCTCGGTACAGGTACTGCAACTGTAAACGATCAGCCGATTGTAACTATAGAAAAGCTATTAATATATAAAGCAGAATAGAGACGATGTAATTCGCCGGGATATCTATCTCCTACAAATTCATTTCACCAACATGAACAGCGTAAACAAATTACTTGGTTAGGAGCAGGAAAATGGAAAGTACTATCGGTATCGATGCTGGAGGAACATTAACGAAAATTGCTTATTTGAACGAACAAAAGCAATTAGCTTTTGAAAAATTTTATTCCAATGAACAAGATAAAATAATAGATTGGCTTAAGAAAAACATTGCTATAAAACAAATATGTATTTCAGGTGGGAAAGCAAAACAATTACGGCAACTACTTTCAGACTCATATAAAATAGTAGAACTAAACGAATTTGAAGCTACTCTTACAGGTGTCCGATACATATTAAAAGATAATAAATATGATATAAACAATTTTATTTTAACAAATATCGGTACAGGCACTTCCATTCATTACGTTTATAATGAAAAATATATTCGAGTTGGTGGAACCGGTGTTGGCGGCGGTACTATTATGGGGCTTTCAAAATTGTTAACAAACATAGATCATTTTGAAGATGTGATTCCTTTAACAAAAGTAGGATCTAGAAAAGAACTAGATATTACGGTTGGAGATATTTATGGTGGTATTCTCTCTCCTATTGATAATAGCTTAACTGCTAGCAATTTTGGTAAAGCCTCTATTACAGAATCCAATTATAAAAGCTCAGATATACTTGCTACTGTACAAGGACTCGTCGGTGAAGTCGTTACTGCATTAAGCCTTCAATTCGCCGAAATAAAAAACATTGACCATATTATTTATATCGGTTCAACTTTATGTAACAACGTACACCTTCAAAATATTATTAGTAGCTACACAAACTATCAAAATAAAACACCAATCTTTTTACAAGATGGTGGTAATAGCGGTGCGATTGGTGCTTTACTTCATATTACGAATAAAAAAAGCTGACTTTTGTCAGCTTTTTTGTAACGGTATTTCAAATTCAATAATTGATTCCCCGTTCTCTCCAATTCGCTCTACACTAATTCTATCAATTACACATTGTAACTTCTCAGGGAAACTATGAATATCCTTGGCTACTTCAGCAGCTAACTGAGCACTTTCTTTTCTCCCGACTGTTACATGAGGTATATACGGAATATCTTCTCTCAAAAATTGTATTAAAGGTCCTGTATACAGCATATCGTGAAGTTCTTCTATTTGTTTTTTCCCCTTTTCAATTCGTAAAAATAAATATTCTCCTTCACTCGTAATTTGATTCACAAATTCAATTTCTATCTCTTGTATCCCTTTTGATAATTTTAAAATATGTAACTTCAGCTCATCATTTGAAATCGAGCTTTCAAATGGGAATATAACTGTAATATGCGGCGGAATTAAACCGAATAAAGGATCATGTTTTTTCCTAATGTCCTCTATTTCATTAATAGACATGTCGTTTAGAAAAAGTAAAATTGTACGCATTTTTATATCCCCTACTTTCTCTTTTTATATTCATCATATTGTATGGTAGCTTGCACTTCAACAAATGATTTCAATTACATATAAAAAGAAAAAACTTCTCAAAAGAAAAGTTTTTTCTTATAAAGCATGATAACTATTTTTCCGCCAAACTTTCCTAAACTTTATATAACAAGCAATCCTCCAAGGGATAATATACGAGACAGCAACAACATAAAATAATAAACCTATTGTTTGCTGATCTAAGCCAACAATATATTGTCTTGAACCGTATCTCAAAACGACAAGTGCAATAAAAGTAATTAAAAAAGCTGCACTTTTTTTCGTATAAATATTCCCATCATCTCTTCGTTCATAATTTGTTAAAAATATAAGTGGTACGGCGAGAAGAATTCCAATCGATACTGCTATAACTACTTGTAATATAGCTGGATGTACGGGACCAAAAAGCCATAAAACACTCGGTGTAAAAAAAAATAATGGCCACAAAATACGTATCCCAGTTCCCTTTATAGGTTTATACATAGATCGAAAACGACGCCAGAATATTAGTAGTGCAATGCATAAAAAAAATGTAATGAGTGAAGATGTGTCTCCCATTCGCTATCCTTCTCTCTATAATAATCTAATACTATTTCAAACCGTTTTTTCGAATGATACTTTTCGAATAAATATACTACTAGTTATGATATAAAGAACAGTTAATCCAATTGAAATAACAGTAAAATATGGAATATCTACTAAGGATACATCACTTGTAAATAATAAACTGGTTACTCCCGCCTCTCCATAAAGCACACTATTTGTTGATAAGAAAACTGTTCCAGCAATCATAAGACCAATCCACTGAAATCGTTGTTTAATAACTACTACCACTTGAAAGAAACATGCTATTGTAACATAAAATAAAAATTGCAAAATAAATTGTTGTATCGATTGCTCTCCAAAATTAACATTTACTACGTTATATTTTAAATCTTGTAAAAGCATAACTTGAAGAAATGAAAATAATGCAGATTGAAGTACAATATAACAGATTGCTCCGATAAAATATTGTATTCTCGTTACTCCGAATGAAACAGCTAAACGAAATAGCTCATCTTGTATGATGAAAACACTACCTACTATAAATAACATAATTGCTATTGAAGGGTTATTTATAATTTCAGGTAAATAACCAATGTTCGCTCCATTTAAATGAGCAACATTTAAAGCCCCTTTTATTAATAAAGCTACAATCCAAAATATTAAAATTGCTTTATAATGAAATTTTATATGTAACTTCAACTGCTTCATTAACATCGTCATTTCACTTCACCACCAGTTATGTGAATAAATAGTTTTTGTAATGTAATTCTATCAATTACTAAACCTTCTTTTTCAATCGAGTAATAATCTTCATTAGAAAGCTCTTCCCATATAACAGTAATGCCTTTATTTCCATAGACTTCTCGATTTATAATTTCTTTATTTATCGAAAATTCATCTACTTTATCTTTTTTTCCTGAAATAATATGAGCTTGTTGCAATAAATCTTCTACTGATGATTGAACAACTAGTTTTCCTTCTTTTATGATGATTATATCTTCAATCACATGGGTTACTTCTTCTACTAAATGTGTTGATAATATAATTGTTCGTGGATACTCACCGTAATCTTCTAGTAGTAAACTATAAAACAACTCTCGATGAGCTGCATCCAAACCTGTAGTCGGTTCATCAAAAATTGTTATTGGCGCCCTACTTGCTAACCCTTGAATAATTCCGACGACTGTTTGCATGCCGTGTGATAGCTTATGGTATTTCACTGTCATATTAAGCTGAAATTTATCAGCGAGTTCTTCAGCATACCTTCCATCCCAATTTTTATAAAACATGCTGCACATCTTAAAAATTTCTTTTACTTTAAAACTTAAATGTGCTTCTTCTTTCACTCTAATAAAACAAATATTTTGCATCGCTTTACTATTTTCAAAAACATTTTCACCAAATATTGATACGCTACCACTACTTGAAGTAATTTGGCCTGCAAGTAAATTTAATAGTGTCGTTTTTCCTGCTCCGTTTCTACCGAGTAAACCATAAATTTTATGCTCTTCCAATGAAATCGTTACTTCATTTACCGCTACTTTCTTTTTATATTTTTTCGTTACATCTTTCGTTTCAAGTGCAATCATCCCTCTTTCCCCTCCTTCGTAATTTTTTGAATCATATCCATCAATTCATCTTTTGATATTTCTAATACCTTTGCTTCTTCCCACACTTTAGGTAAATATTCGGTCATAAAAGTATTTTGTCTTTTTTTTAGTACGACTTCTTTCGCTCCCTTTGCAACAAACATCCCGATCCCTCTCTTTTTATATAAAATCCCTTCGTCCACTAATACATTTACCCCTTTAGCTGCAGTAGCTGGATTGATTTGTAACATCTTCGCAAATTGATTTGTTGATGGAACTTGTTCTTCTTCAAGTAATATGTCTTTTAAAATATCCGATTCAATCGTTTCTGCAATTTGTAAGTATATTAATTTATTTTGTTCCAGAGTAGTTTTCACAATTTCACCACCTTAGGTTCATAGGTTCATTACTTATGTAATTAACCATACCACACGAAAATATTTATTTCCATATATTTCTTTCACAAAAAAAGAGTCATCCGTTTAAGAATGACTCTCTTTCTAAAATTTTAAAGTTTCAACTCTAATTCTCAAATTCTTTTCATTTATACCATTTTGACAAAAATTAAATTGTTGTCCCTTTATAAACTTTGTACGATCCACTACTTGCCCTAAATGATAACTTGTATGCTCCACTAAATGTAATAAACTATGAAGGTCCATATACTTTTTTTCCCATGCTTGTATATATGCTTTTCCCCATTCATCAAATACTTCTTCAACGTACTGTAGCAAAACTTCAGAACTTTGTTGTTTTACTGGAAAATACTCCTCGATTCCCTTTTCAAAAACTATATTTGGATCTTTATAACGACTAGTATTTCTCTGTATATGTTCACAAATATGTAGCACGATTCCACCAATTGAGTTAACAGAAGCTCCTTCTTTCCACAATTCATCTTCACTAACGAACCTAATTGCTTGTACTAACTTATGTAAATAATGATCCTTCATTCTATGATAAGTAATTTTGTATACTAACTCCACCTTTTCTCCTCCCATCATTTCAACTGCTGCACTGGATATTTAGTAAATAAAGATTTTCGAAACTCTTTATCATGTATAAGCATTATAATTTTTTCGTTATTATCATTAAGGAACTTTACTACTTTCTTTTTATTCCACATATCATTTTCTTTTGGAAAATCATCAAATTTTTCATACAGTATTGATAGTATTTCTTCTCTTTTTATCATAAATTTTTTATTTTCTACTTGAAACTCGTAACCTTTTGCATTTGGTACTAAAACTGCTAGATACGTAATGTTAAAGAGAAAATTCTTCTCCATCGTATCCTTATTATCAAACCAATACGTCGCTACCATTTCTTCTGTAAGGGTTCCATTCCCTTTTGCACCATAGATCACCTTTATGCTTTCATTCTCTAAATTTATACTTTGAAATGTTTCGCCACCGGGTAAATGACTAACAATTGCAACCACATCTGAGTTATTACCAACGTATGTCCCAGCATATTTCTTAAAGTCACCAGGTTTCACATCAGATATTTCTTTTATTCTTTCTCCGTTAGAACAAGCAGTAATAAGTCAACTACCCCCACTGAGATGAAACGCTTCAGTCGGGGCTTGAGTTCGAACGCTAGGTCTTTTCGTCTATCGCTAGACAGTTGACGCTCTAGCATTCATGCCACCTTACGGTAACACCCCAAGTATGTTTTTGGTTGGTACTGGCAACGAACGATTGTTTTCCCACTTGCACCACCCTTTCGAAAAAGAGCAGTTCTTCCTTGTGGAAGAAGCCACCACTCAGATGAGCCTGGCGTGTGCTACAAGCCCCGACAAGTCGAGTACACATGGATGGTTGACGCACCCACTAAGCTATGCGCGAAGCAACAGCCTTACGTTTTTGCACTTCTAATAGAATCGGTGTTTTCACTTTGAGGTTGTCATCCAATTGTACAACTTTTGATTTTTGCAATGTATTCAATGCACCATTAATATCTGCATGGATACATGTTCCTGCTTTACTTTGGTACAGACCACGAGTCATTCGTTTGCCACTAAAGCGATAACGGTTCCTATCATCCTTAGACCAAACTGGAACCGGATCTTTATCCAGAAAACTAGCTTTTGAAGTATAGCTTTCTTCTTGTTTAAAAAATCGTATACCTTCTTTTATACATTTATTCTCAATTGCTACAATCAGTTTATGAAACGGGATTTGAACAAACTTTTGATTATTCTTTTTCCCCATATCAGATTTTTGTTTCCAACCAACGTTATAGCCTACGACAATCGTATCTATGCCAAATGCTTTCACTTTTTTGAACAGCAGACCTACCGTTTGTGAAATGTAACCATTTATTTTTCGTTCCCGTTTATGCCAAAGTGCAGCCATTTTATTCGTTACAACTCGTTTTGAAATTCCGTTTTCAATATTCTTCTGCTGGAGATTACATATCATTTTGTTGAAATATTGGTTTATGGATTTTAATTTTTTCCCATCAATTAAGAATGTATCACCTGTATTGGTTACGCAACTTACTAATCTATCTACACCTAAATCGCAACCCAAAGCGTTACTCGTAGTCGTGGGTTGTTTCTTCATTTGTGAAACGTGCATGTCATATGTGTAATGCACCTCAAAGAACCGACCTTTTTGCTTCGGTACAATCTCAATGTAGGCGATTTTTTTATTTCTTAAGTTTTTTGGCATACGTATTTTAATGGAACCAAATTTTTTTCTGAATGCAACATTCATCGGAATGATCCAATACCCGTTATCATCCACTTTTGGCACTTGATAGATTTCAACGATACGTTTGTCAGTCGAACGAGAATAATTTGGAAACTTAGGACGACCTGTGAACTTCTCGGGATTGTTCTTCCACTTTTCCAATGCCTTAAAAAAGCTCTTCACTTCTGCATATAAGGCTCTACGAATAGCCTGCACAGAGTTTGATTGCACGCCCCAGTAGTTCATATCAGCTTGCATGGCGTTATCCACTTCTTTTACAGTAGCCATTTTATTATGATTCAAATAACTTTGTTTAATCGTGTACAACCCAACATTTCGCAATGCTTTTGAACTATGTGACATGCGTTGCAGTAAACGAAATTCTTTAGCCTTGAGACAAGCTCGTCCAATATTTTGTTTCTGCGTGAATCGTTGCATCGTTTCTCTTTTCTTTTGTTTACGTAATACTTTCACTGCTTTCTTTCTAGCCATTGTTTTCACCACCTTTCTTAGAGAGCTCATTAATTTTTTTCCTAAAATCGTGTTTTATCTTAGGAAATCTCGTTTCATAAAACAAGTACTAACACTTTTGTAACTATTAATTACTTTTGGCAAATCCATATTGGGAATGAAACAAAATGTGAACATAGTCTTCATCGCAATTCCTATTGGCTCAAATACAAAATGATTATGATTATCCAATTTCGGTGTCTTACGATCTATTCCCTCCTTACCTAAGAGCAGATTGTATCGTAAGACAAAAAGAAACTTCTGACGGCAATTCATCTCCACCTGAATTGTTGGGTTTCACCCGTAACACAAATCCGATGGAGTCTTCTTGCTGAAAAGGATAAAAAAATTGTTAGCATAACAACTACATTACGATGCATATATTTCATTTAGCATCCCCCATTTTTATCGATATTTCGCTAATTACAATACATCTTCTCAAAACCCTTTAAATATACGCATTTTAATCAAAATTAAAAATTTTCGCTTTTTATGTTTACAATTATCCATTAATTGTATATACTTACTAACGTAAGAAAAATATTCTAAAAGGAGGTCGAAGGAAATGATGAAATTACAATTACATGCTTTAACTTTAGCGTTAACTGCACCTTTGTTTTTCGGACAATTAAATATGAATTCGACCACCCTAATGGAGAATTAAAAATCGTACATTATTTCGATTAATTCATACATTCGCCACAGGAGGTCGTATACTTTCCTGTGGCTTTTTCACGCCCTGCCATAGGAGAACTATATCTTCCTGTGGCTTTTTTGTGCGATTTTTTAGCCTCTTACATCATTTTTTTAAGAAAGGAGCAACATTCGATGACTATTAGCGTATTGTTTTTAAGTATTACGATTCAAAGAAATAAAATTTCTAAAGATGAAATTTTTCATAATGAGCAAATTGAAAAAGCTATGAATGATGTTAAGGAGCGCCAAGCGCTTTATTGTGATCACCTGTAATTCCTTTTCGAAAGGAGGAATTCATTTATGACTTTTCATATTTTCTTTTTTACGGCTGTACTTCAGAAAAACAATTTATCTGAAGATGAAATCATTCGTAAACAACAATTAAAACAACTGACTGATAAAATGACTGACATTAAAAGTTCATTCTATACGCAAATGTATTAAAATTATATTTTTAAGGAGAAATACCTTCATGAAATTTAAAGCACTTTTTTTAACAATAACTATTCAAAAACGTAAGCTTTCACAGAGAGAAATTTTATGTGAGCAACACATCCAATCTATTATGGACGAAGTGAAAGAGCGTCAAGCTTCTTATTACAGCCGTCTTTTCTAAATAACTTTTAAAGGGGCAGTACACTTATGAAATTTAAAGCATTCTTTTTAACTATAACCATTCAAAAACGTAAGCTTTCTCAAAACGAAATTTTACGTGAGCAACACATTCAATCTATTATGGACGAAGTGAAAGAGCGTCAAGCTTCTTATTACAGCCGTCTGTTCTAAATAACTTTTAAAGGGGCCATACACTTATGAAATTTAAAGTATTCTTTTTAACAATTACGATACAAAAAACTAAGTTCTCCGACAGTGAGATATTGCATGATCATCAAATTAATAAAGCTATGGAAGATGTAAAAGAACGTCAAAGTCACTACTGTAGCCATCTATAATTCCTTTCGAAAGGAGGAATATATCATGAAGTTTCACCTTTTCTTTTTAACAATTACAATCCAGAAAAAAAACTATACTGATGCTGAATTAAAACAAGAACAACAATATAAACAGGTTATAGACGAAATTCGAGATCGTAGAAGCAAATACTACTCTCACCTATAATTCTTTAAAAATATAAAACTTGAAAGGAGTCGATTAAGATGTTGATAGCACGTTGTAAGGAAATGATTTGGATAGTTCAGAGGGATTCCACATAGTTTTATCGATGATATATCATACAATTTTTCCGTTACATTTGATATGTAATAAATATATAATAAAATCTTATTCATAAACCTTTTAACATTGATTAACAAACAAAAGATACACCACTTAAAAAATGGTGTATCTTTCTCAACATATACTATTTTCGATTACTTCGTTTCGTCTTAAACAGTCTCACTAAGTTCGATACAACTGTTTTCGTTACTGCATAAACTGGCACTGCCAAAATCATTCCGATAATTCCCGCAAAGTTACCTACCCCTAAAATTAAAATAATAATTGTTAACGGGTGGATATTTAATTTTGAACTCATAATACGCGGTGAAATGATGTTACTTTCAAACTGTTGTACAATTGTTACGATAATAATTACGTACAACGCTTGCATCGGAGATACGAACAGACCTACGATAACAGCCGGTGCTGCACCGATAAATGGGCCTAAGTTAGGAATGATATTTGTAAATGCTGCTATAATTCCTAAAACGAAAGCGTACGGTAAATCGATAATTAAATAACCGATAAAAGTAAACGCACCTACAAATATACAAACGAGCGCTTGCCCTTGAATATATGCAGATAATGTTTCATTCGTTTCCTTAATGATACGAAGTCCTTCTTCACGGTATGACTCAGGTAATAGACTAACTGCTTTCCCTGGGAATGCATGTCCATCTTTAAACATATAAAATAAAATGAACGGTACTGTGAAGATTACTAATGCGACGTTCGTTATAATACCAAATAAAGCCGTTGCACTCGACGTAATCGTGTTTGGTATATCCTTTAAGTATTCTATCGCATTTTTTTCAATTGTTTCAATGGAAACATAGTTTTGTGTAGATAACCATTCAAACAATCTATGATGAGATAAATCTTGTATGTATAGTTTTCCCTCTTTAATATAACCTGGCATATTTTTTACTAAATCCATTAGCTGTTGTGAGATTGTTGGAACAACTACCCCAACTCCAACCGCAGTTAATGTTATGATAAAAAGATATAACAGTAAAATCGCTAAATTTCTAGGTACTTTTTTATTCTCCAAAAAGACTAACAATGGGTTAAATATGAAGTATAAAAATAACGCGATTAAGATTGGGAAAAACAACGTTGATATGAAGATACCAATCGGTTGAAATAAAAACGATATTTTTGTGCAAATAAATATGATCGCTACAACCATTAGCACTTCTAATGTCCAAAAGTGCACTTTCGATTTCAAAAAACTTCCTCCTTTAAACTAGCACTTCTCTTTATTGTACCAAAATACACTACAATTTCACATAATATTTTCCTTTACAATATTCCAAAATGCCAATAAATACACTACAATGAGATTACATACAAATTTGCAGGTAAAGGTGATAAAAATGACACAATGCATCATTTGCAGAAAAGATACGAAAGAACTTAGTGAACAATATGTCATCCCAGAAATATTATGTGGATATTATTTCACAAACTCAATTTGTGATACTTGTCATGAACAAATGACAACAAATATTGATCGTCCCTTAATTCGGCATAAATTAAGCCAATATAAGATTGAGCAAATGAAAAAACAAATTGACTCCCCCCTCTATACGAATGAGCATGGCGAGGAACTTGCAGCTGCTGAGACAGATGTTGTTGAAGTAAGTGATGAAATACTTTATTCCAACGCATTAATTATGAAACTATGTAAAAAGCACGATATTTCACTACATAACGAAATTTGGAAAGAAGAACGTGTAACGAAGGTAGCTAGCTCTATTCAACGTGAATTACTTTTAGATAACCGTAAATACAAAATGAGTGTATTAAAAATGGCGTATACTTTCGCTGTACAATCTGTTGATGGCTATTTTGAAGATCCAGATGCGATTGATATTTCTAACATTCTATCAAACGCCGATTTCATAGAGTTAAAAGAAAAGAGCATCGTGCGCGATTTAAGTAAAAGTTCTTTATGGAATACATTAAATACAAATAGTGAAAACCATTACTTTATTTTATTAAGTGATAAGGATGGCCTGTTCTGTTTCATTCGTCTATTTGATATCTTTGATGTTGTCGTTCATTTATCAGAAAAGAGATATGAACTTCCATCACCAATTGTCGGTGTAAATAATGTAAGTAAGCAGGAATTTTATGTCCAAACTTTAAAACAGTATATGGATGGGCTATTTAAAGAAAAAACCCCTTCTATTTAATCGAAATCAGAACATACGGTCTCCTTTCTTGATGAAAAGACACTGTGTTATAATAAGTATGAAAAGAACAATACAATCACATAAACTAATTATTAATTGTATATAAATAAAAAAGACTAGTGTGCGGCTACACACTAGTCCACGTAACTTAGCAGATTGGATTGTTCATTTATCCTATTTGTTTCTTACAAACAAAACAACCCACATTCTATTGGCATAGGTGGGTTGTTATTTTTTGAGCTTGTCTATTAAAACGACGACGAACGTTAACAATGCAACGAGAAACAGTCCACCCTGCAGTAGCAACGCTATTTCACTCACGTATTATCACCCCCCTCCTACTTGGAGAAGTGATAATTGAACAACCAACCATACCTTAAGTTACTATTTAATTTTACCATATTTTCTAATAGTTTACGATGAAAACCCGCAAGTGAAATACTTGCGGGTTTTTTATCCCGTATTAACAAGCAGTAAACAAAATGGAGCAAAACATAGGTGAAATTGTCTGTTAATACCCGATTAGTTGAACTTTAGTTCTCACTATTTTTTTAATGCATATGCATCTGCAATCATTTCACCAATAATTTTATTTTTTTGATTCTTTTCTTCTTTCAATAAAGGAAATAACAGTTCTGCCACTTCATATGCTTCTTCTAAATGAGGATATCCTGATAAAACAAACGTATCTATTCCTAATCCTTCATATTCTTTTATTCTTTCTGCTACTGTGTGCGGATCACCTACAAGGGCAGTACCTGCACCACCTCTTACAAGCCCAATGCCCGCCCATAAATTAGGACTTATTTCTAACGACTCTCTCGAACCTTTACTTAAATGTGTCATCCGTTTTTGACCGACTGAATCATATCTTGCAAATGTTTTTTGAGCAAGCTCAATTGTTTCATTATCTACATATTGAATTAACCTTTCAGCCTCTTCCCATGCTTCTTCTTCTGTCTCTCTTACAATTACGTGTAGTCTAATTCCAAATCGTACGTTACGCCCCTTCTCTTCCGCAAGTTTTTTCACTTCATCTATTTTCTCTTCCACTTGCTCTGGTGGTTCGCCCCACGTTAAATATACATCACTATGTTCAGCTGCTACTTCTTTACCTGCAGCAGACGATCCGCCAAAATAAATTGGTGGATACGGTGTTTGAACTGGTGGGAACACAACTTTACTATCTGTAACTTTAATATGTTTTCCTTCTAAAGAAATACTTTCTCCTTGCAGCGTAGCTTTCCAAACTTTTAAAAATTCATCCGCTGCTTCATATCTTTCATCATGTTCAAGATACAATCCATCACCTTGCAATTCAACAGGATCTCCTCCAGCTACTACATTAATAAGTAACCTTCCATCTGAAATTCTATCAAATGTCGATGCCATCCTCGCTGCAACTGTCGGTGGCATTAGTCCTGGTCTAACTGCTACTAAAAATTTTAATTTCTTTGTTTCAGCAGCAAGTGCTGACGCTAATACCCATGGATCTTCACAACCTTGTCCCGTTGGAAGTAACACACCCGTAAATCCTAAATAATCGGCTGCTTGTGCAACTTGTTTATAATAACCATATTCAGCTGCTCTTCCTCTTTTTGTCGTTCCTAAATATCGACCATCTCCATAAGCTGGAATAAACCATAATAATTCCATTTTTTTGCACACCCCTTTATTATTTTGAAACGTATATTAAAGCGCTCTATATAAATTACCCCTAATAATTTATATGTTAATTCCCTGTCTCTCCTTTAAAATTATCTCGCCATCTTAAAAACTTCACTTCTAGTAAACGTACGAGTGAATCAGAAAACTTCCCAACGAATGCAAAAATAATAATACCGACAAATACGATATCTGTATTTGAAAATTGCCTTGCATCCATAATCATATAACCAATACCTTCAGTAGATCCCATAAGTTCTGCTACTACTAAACTCACCCATGCTACTCCTAAAGACAATCTAGCTCCAAGTAATAGATTCGGCAATGCAGCAGGTAAAATGAGTTTCGTAATTAATTTTCTTTTACTAAACTCTAATACTCTTGCAACATCAAATAGCTTTGAATCTACACCTCGTATTCCTAAAAACGCGTTTACGTATAAAGGAAAAAATGCACCATCCGCAATTAATAACACTTTTGATGTTTCTCCAAAACCGAACCATAATACGAAAAGCGGTGCCACAGCTAAATGAGGTACAGTTCTTAACATTTGTACTGACGGATCTAAATATTGCTCACTCCTCGTTGAAAATCCAACAATCGTTCCTAAAATAATTCCTAAACTCCCGCCGATAAAGAAGCCAGCCGCAGCCCTGAATACACTAATACTTAAATGGCCGAATAACTCTCCTGTTTTTATAAGCTCTTGAAAAGCTAGAAATATATCCAATGGTGTTGGTAATACTGTTTTAGAAACTAGATCGAACACTCCAGCTAACTGCCAAATAATTAATACGATAATCGGTATAGTAATCGCTCTTACTACCACTTTTACATTCGTCTTTCGCACTTTCTTTACATTCTTTTTGCCAATCGTTATACTTGCCCTTTTCATAACAGCTTTCGTATTCTCCAATTTACAAAACCTCTTTTCATTTCGCCTTTACTGCTTTTTCTACGAAAGAATTATCTACAACTTTATCTGTCTTAATTTCTTTCTTTATAGAACCGAGCTTATATTGAAAATCTGCTGTCTTTTGCTGTTCCTCTATTATGTCTTTCGTTACTGGAACTAAAATTGGTTTGTCATGATGAAACACTTCTTTTACAATGTCAGCATCTATTTTCTTTGCAGAAGTATATATTTTTATTGCTTCATCTAAGTTTGACTCTTGCCATACACGTGCTTTTTCATAAACTTTAAGAAACTTCTCAACTAATCCTGGATGTTCTTTCGCAAATTTTGTTCTTGCAATTAAAAATTCTGGTGAAGATACATTTAATCGTTCACCATCTGCAATAACCTTAGCTCCTTTATTTAACGTATGTAGTGAAATGAACGGATCCCAAATTGCCCATGCATCTACTGATCCTGATTCAAATGCGGGCTGCGCTTCATCTGGTTGCAGTTGAATGACATTTACATCTTTCGCATGGATACCTTCTTTTTCTAATGCTCGATACAATAAATTAAATGCGCTACTTCCTTTTGCTACTGCGATTTTTTTACCTTTTAAATCTTTTACACTCGTAATCTTGCTATCTTTTTGTACAAGAATTCCTGTTCCTTTCCTCGCATAACTTGTATTAGCAATTTCGGTAAATTCAATACCAGCTGCTTGCGCTGAAATAACCGGGGAGTTTCCAACTTCGCCAAAGTCTAATCGATTTGATGCGATCGCTTCAAAATAGGGAGGTCCGCTTTGAAACTCTGTCCATTTCACTTTAACTCCTTCTTTTTTAAATTCCTCTTCAAACCATCCTTTTTTCTGTGCTAATAATAACGGGCTTAACCCTTGCTGTATACCAATTTGTATTGTTGCATCTTCTTTCTTGCTACTCGCTGTGTTTTTTTCACATCCTAATAAAAATAAAGATATAGCTAATGCAAAAGAAAGAACTTTGCCTTTTTTATTCATATATAATCCACCCTTTCCTATATACTCGTTTGAATCAGTCCCCCGTGTTCAAACTGCTGCAATACTTTCGTACGAATTTCTTGGAATAATTCCGAAGTTTTACTACGTGGATAAGGTAAATTATTTTCAATCACTTTATGTATTTTTCCAGGCTTTGCACTCATGATGATAATTCGGTTTGAAAGATAAATTGCTTCGTCTATATCATGAGTAACGAATAACATTGTCGTTTTTTTCTGTTCCCAAATATTTAACAGTACTTCTTGCAAATGACTTCTAGTAAAAGCATCAAGTGCCCCGAATGGTTCATCAAGTAGTAATACATTCGGATCTCTTAATAAAGCTCTCGCAATCGCAACACGTTGCGACATACCGCCTGAAATTTCTTTCGGATAAGATTTTTCAAAACCGTCTAATCGAACGATTTCAACCCATTCCTTTACCTTATCTTTTACATACTCATCTTTTAACGACGAATCTGCAGCAATATTTTCTTCAACTGTTAACCACGGAAATAAGCGATGTTCTTGAAAAATAAAACCTTGTTTCTTACTTGGTTTTACGATTTTCTCCCCATCGATGATAACTTCACCTTCAAATTCGTTATCTAATCCCGCAACAATTTTCAAAAGCGTACTTTTCCCACAACCACTCGGTCCGATTACAGTGACAAAATTGCCTCTCTCTAAATGGAAATTAATATCTTCTAGCACTTGAACCGTACCAGTTTGTTTCGAAAAATATTTTGATACCCCATCAATTGAAACAGTCACTATTTCCCCTCCTTGAAATGATTCATCTAAATGAACAGATTCAATATTTATATAATAAAAAAACCAAAGGCATTTCATTACAAAATGAAATGCCTTTGGTTTCTCCAATCAGCTATTATAGAATTAACTACATATTATACAAATATTTCCGATAAGTCAACTAGGTTTTAATGAGCGATATTTATTTTTTATAAATTGTAGCAGTCTCTATAATGATTTTTGGAAGTGAGGTTTGAATTGTATGTAACACTGTATGTAGAGCTTTTTGTACATATCCATCTTCAAAGTGTTCTAACGGCTCAGGTAATTCATCCTCATCCAATATAAAAAATTCTCCACTTGGAAGTACCATAATATCAAGGATTAAATCTTCAAAGGATACCACTTCATCCGTTATACAAGTATTCTTTACAATATTAAAATAAGAACCTAGATAACTCCCATCCTGATTTCTCCAAACGTATAAATTATATGGACGATTCCTCCAGTAGTATGCAATTGTACAACTTCCTCTCGGGATCGTTAACTTCTTATCGTTCGCTTCCATTGTAAAAGAGTACTGTACTTAATGGTATAAAACAATTTCGTCCTGCTGCGCTTCTATTAGTAAACAAGCATGATCTACAGTTGTACCATCATAGCGGATTTTCCTTTCAATAATTTCAATCCCTGACGTATGTAAACAACTCAATTTTAAAATCCCCCCATTTATTTTAGTTCTTTCATTATATCCCTTTATATTTCCACTTAGAAAGCGTTCAGCCAATTTGTTACTTGTTTTTAAAGATATAAACTCATTTTCTACTTCACAAAAAAGCCCCTTCTAAATTAGAAAGGGCTTAAATAACATTATTATTTTATAACCCATGATTTATAAACCTTTACTTCTAAATGAAACTTAGATTCTGTTAACCAATCCACAGCACTACATACAAGAGGAGATGAATTATCTTCAGTAATACTCTTTATTGGAATCCATCTAGCGCCTATTGAATCTTGTCCTTCAAATTGTTCCGGTACTTTGAATTCACCTTCGCACCTTTCTACAAAGTAAAAAACTGCGATATGATGAACATGTGTGTACTCCTTAAATTTTGATGGAAATTGAAAATCAACTGTATCTATTTGTTTTACTACCTTCACTTTTAGCCCAGTCTCTTCTCTAATCTCTCTATGAAGTCCAGCTAGTAATGATTCTCCTTCTTCTAAACTACCACCAGGCAAATCATACCTATTTCTATATGGACCTTTAATTTTATCAATTACTAATAAGTTATTGTTTTCGATACAAATGCCATACACACCAAACGTACGATGAAAATTAGTAGCATTATTCATGCTTCAACTTCTCCATCACCGCATCATAAAACTTCCGTTCCTCATCAACATTTAAGTGAACACGACTTACTGTTTTAGAAAATCCATATAACAATTGCGCCTTCACTGACTCTTTTAGTGTTATTTCAAATGTTGGAGGTTCCTTTATAAATTCCATCACGGTTGCATCAAGAACCTCTTTCTCTTTCTTTAAAAGTTCTCCTTTATAAAACGTAATTTTATCAATTTGTGTAAATGGTATAATAATTTTCTTTCCTAATCCAATTTGAATGATTATCTTTTCTTCCGCAACAATAATTGGATTTTTTCGCATTGCTTGTATTTCAGCTAAAAAATAAAACATTGCATACACGTTTAAAATAAGTAAAATCCATGCTATTACTGGATTCCATTGATGAAGCAAATAATGAAAACCGATACTTTCTATTAAGGTTGCATGGATGATCATGATATATACACCTATTGCACCCGTCTTTTTGTGATATGAGTATACGGATTCACCTTCTGGTACTTTTACACGCCACGATAAAAATGCATAGTAAATTAATTTACACTCTGTTACAATGACATCTACTAATTTATTTCTTTTCATAGTAGCATGAAACGCTGCATCAATTGCATAAGAAAATGACGAATACTCTCTTTTATATTCTTTATATTTTTTTATTATGTTAGGAAGCATTTTAACAATTTTATATAGAAGGAATAACTCTACGCATACAAAAGCGATTTCTCCCGCAACTATAATATAAGAAACATATGAAAAAGCTTGTAAATAGTCACTTGGAATAATAAATCTTGCAAAGATATAACCAGCTATTACAACAGGTAATATATACGTTAACGAGTATCTTTTTCGAATTATAATGAAATACGTAATGACTGGAATTACAAACATACAATCTAACAAAGAACCAAGCACTACTTCTTTCGGAGCAGCTGGTACAATTGGAAGGGCATACAATACATAGTTTGATAATAAGAGAAAAGATATTAATCCAAACCAAATACCTTTTCGCCTTCGTGATAATGCGACATCCATACGTTCACCCTCTTATTTAAAAACCTCATCTAAATGGTCTTTATAAAATGAAATAGCAAGCTCAAACTCTTTTACTCCCTCTACTTTTACGACTGTTTCAAGTAATAATTTCATTGCGGATTCATGTTCGTTTACGTTATATTTTGCTAATGAGAGAAACACTTTCATCACGTCATTATCCGGAAACTGCTGCAAACCTGTTTCTAAAACCGTTATCGCTTTGTCATATTCACCTATACAACGATATGTACTGCCAAGACCGATATATGCATCGCAAAGTGACTCACCATCAAGTCCATTTACAATTGCCTGCTCATAATATGGCACTGCCTCTGTTTCAAGCCCCATTACATCATGTATCCAAGCGCATTGAAATAGCACTTCAGCATCTCGCGTAAAGTTTGTTAGCCCAATAAGTATCTCTCTGGATTGCGCATATTTCTTTTCATTTCTTAGCTTAATAGCTTGCTTTAATAAATGTTCCATAGAATCCACTCCTCACCAATTTTTCTATGTATCCATCTTGAATGGTTAACGTTCGTGTAAAAGTTAAATTCCCATAAATTAAAGTTTCGCTTACCTATATATATTATGCGGATTCATTCTTATCCAAATACTAAAAATTATAAAACAGTAATGTGATTACATAGTACTTCTAACCTTTTGACAATTTCTTTCGCTGTTTCATCTTTCCCATTACATAACTTCCCTTTACCGTCTTGTCCAATTACGTAGTGCACTGCTCCGCGCGAATATAAAGAATGTGGTGAATTTGCAATCATTATACTCGCATTCGCTTCCTGCATTCTATTTTTCGCTCTTTCGAACAGTTCTTCTTCATTTACATCACTTTCAAGCTTAAAGCCAACAAGTACCGTTTCTGGATCCCACTCTTTTATTTGTTTTAATACTTTTGGAGCCTTTTGAAAATGAATAATGGGCGCTATATCACTAGAAATTTTTCCATTCATATTAAGAACATTACCATCTTGATCACAAATTTTATCTACAACCCAATCTGATCCAGCCGCTGCCATAATGACCGCATCAACCTTTTCATGCGTAATTATACTCTTCATTTTATCTTGTAAATCAACAATTCCTTCAAATGGGTGTAATTCCAATTGATTATTTATATCGTTCGGTTTCTCAGCGAAATAACCGTGTAAATATATAACATGTGCCCCTTTACTTATAAGCTCTTCGGCGATTATTCTTCCAATTGTTCCTTTTGCCATATTCGTATGACCACGCACTTGATCCCATTTTTCTAAACAACCACCACTTGTAATTAATACCTTTTTCCCCTTCATTGTAACCATCCCTTACTTATTTTTCTTACGAAACCATTCTGTTCCAAAGTCAACTATATCACGCTGCTTCATAAGACGACACTTTGCGTTTCCTATTTTCCCATTTGTTACAGTTCCCTTTTGTTCAAACGCTACACCAATTTCTACAAACTTATCAGAATCGTAATCCATATCAATAAACTCTTTCCATACTCTTTCACCATTTTCTATAATAGGCGCCCCTACTTTTATTAATTCACATGCACCAGAACGTACTTCAGATAAATGTACAGACGTATTAGAGTCATATCCAACACCAATTAATAATATGTATCCATCTAAATCGTATATTTTTCTTAATGGAGATTCCTCTCCTAAACTCATCGATAGTGATTGATTCATCGTTATTTCTTCTGCATATTTCCCCCATGCAGCAAAACTTCCTAATGGGTGATTACTACGTACTACATTCGGATATGTACGAAAACATTCAACAACCTTCCCCATTGCTCTTGTTGGTGTTATATGTGGCTCAAATGCGGGTACGTTATCCCGAATAATTTGCCACCACTCTTCAGGTACAGGTGGTCTTGACCAATGTTTCGGATCAGATAAATCCGAAGATTGCGTTGGCATTATAATGGTTCCCTCTTCTGTAATAACTTTCATTAATGCCTCTACTACCGCAACTGCTCCGCCTGATACCCAGCCTATAGAACTTAGCGAAGAATGTACAATAACTGTCATTCCTTTTTCTAACCCTAATTTTCTTAAATCATTTGTAATTGTTTTAATTGTATTTGGCAATGGCGTACTTGCCACTATTTCATTCATTTTCACGATTGTTCCCCCATTTTGTTTTAAACTACTACATACATATATTATCATATTTTTCTTAATTTTTAACTTAATCATTTTTCTCAACACATTAAAATAGTAATATATTGATTTTATATAACTAAAGAAGAACAATGTAGGCGTCACATCAAAACAATAAAAGCACTCTGTAAACGAAAGAACCCATCAAAAAATGATGAGCTCTTTGTATCCTTTACCCTTCAATTGTGACCCCTGTAAACATCGATAAGTTTCCCGTTATTTTCTCACCTACACGTAAAAATAACCCTGCGGCTCTCCCGCTAATACAGTGTGAACCAATTAATAGTTTACCAGTATACGGACCATCCCATGTATCAATTGTATAGTCAGGCATTTCTATGTATTGCTGATATATTTTCCGCTGTTCAAAGTAATACGCTGTTTTATCTTCTGCTAAAAGCTCATCATTTCCGTATATCGATACCCCTCCGCCTTCACGGCCGTATAAGGGTTTAGAAACATAGGATTCATTTCTTTCTATAAACGGTTCATTTGTAAAATATGTTGGTAGGAAGAATGTCTGAATGATTCTTCTCTCTTCTTCCTCAAAGAAGACTCCTTCTTCGTAAAGTTGCCAAATTAATGCGAGTACACTTTTATTTTGCATAAGAAAAGCAGCTGGAGGATTTATGATTTTCACTCTTCCTTGCGCTATATGATCTAAAAACTGAAGTCCAATTCTTTTCCCATTTTTATCGGCATCTGAAACTAAATATTCAATTGGATATAGTCTATATAAATAATGAATTCGTTCACCATTTGGCGTATATATACCATCATCTGCAACAACGATATTTTGTATACCTATATAATCCGTTGATTGATCTAAACAATAGTTTCTTAAAAATTGAACTGTTTGATGGTCTTCATCGTGCCAATCATAACTAGTAAAATATATTGTCTCTATAGGACTTATATTATAGTCATGTTTAATTTGTTCCCACGCCTGCACAATATGCTCTTCTATATGATTCGGATGGTTCACATCATGATAACGGCACAACACTTCATTTGCGACTGATGGCTCTAAATAACCTGTTGGTGTGTCACAATTTACTTCTATTAACTTTATATCTTTCCCATTTACGATAAAGTCAAACCTTGTAAAATATGAAAACAAACCAGTGTGTTTCATTCTCGCAATTTCCCACGTTTCAGCTGGAAATCCTAGTGTTTGAAAATCTTCTGTCGTATTGACAATATATTGATACGTTCTATATAACACATACATTATCTCTTCTGTCGCTTTTGAAATAGCAGTATAAGTGTTCACCGGCATACGATACATACCCGTTGCCATATATTGATTCCATTCTTCTTTTTCTAATAGACTCGGCCACGTAAATCCATTCCGACCAGCCTCTTCCGCAAGTGAAAACCATACTTTCATATACTCTTTCTGCTCTTGTTCTGTAAACATGACTCCATTATCCTTTCATTTTAGGATCCCGCTGGTGCTTTTGCGTTTCCAATTCCACTGGAACCAGAATTCACTTTCGGTGTTTGTGTCGTAGATGATTTCGGTGTATTTGTATCCGGTGTCACTTTATTTGAGGTATTTGGCTGTTGTTTATTTAAATCCACTTTATTGGACGAGTTATTATTGTTACTGTTAGTTCCGCCGTAATACCCTCCACCACCGCTTCCACCAGTTCTATTTTGGTCTTTTTCACGATATGGAATAACATTATTTGCATACAGTTTCTTCATTAAATTTGGTTTTGCTGTATAATTCATATTTGAAGTTCTGCTTGCTAATAAATATCCTGCTACGAATGGAAGTATCGGTAAATGTGAATTTTCATGATACGATGAAAAAGACGGATTCATTTCCTTACATAACTCATCATTTTCTACATTTTCATTAGTAGGAGTTTTATCATTACAATTTAAAGTTTCTTGTTCATTTCCTTGTTTTCCACCATCTGTTTTAACAGCAGTACTTTCTTGTTGAGCAGTATCTTCTTCATAATCGCCACATCCAGTTAATAAGAAAGATGATACCCCTATTGAAGTAGCAATTTTTATAAATTTACTTTTATCCATTCTCATGTGTTATACACCTAATTTCTTTTATCTATATTTTTCCAGATACCTTTATTATATAATGTAAATCTTACTTTTTTTCAAACTATACCTTAGATTCACATTTTCATATTTTTATACTATTTTTCCAAGTAACAATGAAACCTTTCAATCCCCGGATATTTTTCTTCTAAACTTTTAACCTGAAAACCACTTTTCATATAAAATTCTACTGCTTCTTTGTCAGTCTCTGCTTCTACATAAGTCAATTGATGTATTCTTACTACTTCCTTTATCATTTGCAACGCAATTCCTTTATGACGATATTGCGGAACGACTGCAATGTGGCAAATTCTCGCTTTATTAGCTCCAATTATTTCAATGCCTATGCAAGCTGTTTCTTCAAATTTATAAAAAGTCCCTTTATTCCTTCCATAAAATAAGACTGCTTTCTTTAAGCTAGTTTCACTTGGACCAATTGCATACTGTAGTACATGTAAAATTGAATCTTTTTCAATTTGTTCAACGTGTTGTAAATTCATACTTCCATCCCTTTCTATGAAAAAAGATTAGCTCTTCATAAAAAGAGCTAATCTCATTACGCCGTTATTTTTTCTTCTTTTTTCACAACGACCGCTACATAACTATGTAGTATCATTCCGATAATAACGAGGCTCATACCAATCCAAGATAAAGATGATGGAATTGGCGCAGATAGCAAAATAAGCTCTCCTACTAGCGCAAATAAAACTTCACCGGACTGTGTTGCTTCCACTGTTGCTAGTTTTTGTGGATCATCTTTTACAAGATCTGTCGCAAAGAAGAATAGTACTGTCGCGATTAAACCAGAACTAACTGCTACAATAAAACATTGGAAAACTTGGCTACTTGACGGTAGCCCACCTGTTGATACTTCATAACCAGATAATAAAAACCAAAATGGTAAACTTGCTAATGTCATACCAAGAACTCGCTGAAATACATCTAATTCGCCTTTACAAACTTGCATCATTTTTCGGTTTCCAAGTGGATATGCAAACGCTGCAATAAGTACAGGAACTACACATAAAACGGTTTCTCGAATTCCTAATGAAGAAGCATGTTCTACTTGCATGAGTACAACACCGCATAAAATAACCCCAGACATAACTAATTCCTTCATTGGAAGTTTTTTATGTAATGGATCTACTGCAAAAAATGGTGTTAACAAAATTCCTGCGACAATCGTAATTTGCCATGTTGATGCAACAAGCCAACCAGGTCCAAAAGCTCCAGCAAAACTAAGTGGTGCATAGAAGAGACCAAATCCTACGATACTCCACACTAGCCATTCTTTCGGATTATTTTTCATATATTGAAAGAGTTGCTTTAAGTTACCTCTATACAAGACAATAAGTAACAGCATCGGAACCATAAAGTAGTACCGTAATGATGCACTCCAAATCCAGCTTCCACCTTCTAAGTCCATCGCCCGGTTTAAAACGAAGGTAAAGGCAAAGAAAAATGATGCCAATATCCCTACTGCAATAGCTTTCATTATAAAACCCCTTGTTTAGTTTCTTCTTAAATACTATACAACAAAATGAATATAATTAAAATTTGCAATCTTTAATTTGGACATAAACTAGCTCTATATAGTTTTCTCAATCGACTAATATGAGCTTGATGGTACCGATTATGATCTGCTATATGCCATATCCCCCATCTTATAGTCGCATTTTCTCCCTTTTCGTAAAAAATTTCTCGTGTTAAATCATATTCTGTTAGTTTCATGCATTCCTCATAAAACATATGATGCACTGCTTCATAATCTTGCATTAATTGTTGCAACCTCTGTTTTCTTAAACTTGGCAGTTCTCCTGCATCATTTAACATAGGTCCATATATATTTTCAAGTGCCATTGGAACTGCCTCTCCTTTTAAACGGTACACCCAGTGTAAATCAACTACCGCTAAATGCTGAAGTAGTTGCCCTATACTATTTTCATTATATTCTGACCCTTTAAAAGACAATTCTTTCTCATCAATACCTTCTACTAACTTTTGCAATCGTTTATATGTATCTGTAACCGTCGCATACAAAATCGCTACTTGCGGGTTCATATTTTTTTCTAAATGGAGGTCTCTCATACAAAACTCCCTTTCTTACAAGAACAACACCATATATTCATCGTCACTATATACACCGTTCATTTTTAAAGCTCTTTTCTCGATTCCATACGTTTGAAAGCCCATTGATTCATACAACTTTTTTGCTGGCTCGTTTGTGGACACAACACCCAATTTCAATTGTTCCAAGTTTAGTTCTCTTGCTCTTTCAATTGCCTTACGTATTAACTCACGCGCAAGGCCACTTCTTCGATTGCTTGCATCTACATACATCGCAACGATATGACCTTTATGTTTATACGCCTCTTTCTCTTCTGTTAGTAAAGTAACCACTCCAACTAATTGATAATCCTCATTAAAAGCACCAAATGTACAGCTAGTAGTAGCTGTTAAATTATTTTCCACTCGCTTAATAGGATTTTCTTGACGAATCGCCTCCTCATAAGTTGTTACAAATGCCTCTGGATTTACTTGTAATGCTTGTAAACGTAACTCCCAATATTGTTTCGCATCCTCTTTCGTAAGTAATCGAATCATACTATTCCAGCCCCTTTAAGTTAACATAATATTTTTATAAACTACCATTTATAGATTTGTATTCTTCTCTTAACATACTATAACGATAACGATGAATGAACTTTCCTTGACGTAATCGATCATTTCTCATTAATCCTTCACAAATAAATCCAGTCTTTTCATAACTCTTTCTAGCTTGAAAATTATCTTCATCTACACGTAGCCAAACTTTTTCTAATTCAAATTCAAAGAATGCTTCATGTAACATACTATATAGGGCCGCTATTCCGTACCCTTTCCCCCAGTATTCTTTATTACCAATCGCGATTCCCAGTTCTGCATTTCTATTTGTTTTATCAAAGTTTTTCAGATCTACCCATCCAATATGTATGCCGTTCTCTGTAGTGATTGCTCTTTGTTCATAACCATTTTTTCGATTTATACATGCTTCAATCCATTTTTTCGTATCTTCCCGAGTGAATGGTGGATATTGATCGGGTACAACTAAATGTTTCGTTACTTTTCTATCTAATGACCATTGATATCGATCTTCTACATCATTTAGTGTCAGTTCTCTTAATTGCACGAATGGTACATTCACTTTGCTATCCCCTTTTTATTTTCCTATAGAAAACCCTTCGAACATTCTTCCTCCATACTGTTCTAGCGTTTTTTCTACAAAAGTAATTAATTTCATTTTCTCTCCCGTTGTATAAAAATGATCGAAAGCCGCTACAAATTGATCTGCATATCGTTCATCATATTTTCTAAGTACCCTTATAAACCATTTTGAACTTCCAAGCCATTTCCCATTTACTCTTAATACATATTCATGTAATAGATCAGCTAATAAATTCGCGATAAACAATTCTTCTTCTCTTTTTGATGCGCCAATAAAATCATCCAAAGTATCTGTAATAAAATATCGCTTCTGCTTCATCATTACTTCGGTCCATTTAGCTGGTCCTTTATTTAGTAACTCATTTGCTTCTCTTTTTAATTTCTCAACAATTTCGATTTCACCTTTTAATACAATTCCCTCTGAAACTAATTGCGGCAACGAAGGTCTTCCGCGGTCACAATCCATTTTAAAAAAGGTTTTATATGTTTCAAAATTATGTACAAACACTTCAACGGGCCATCCATTACTATAGAAAGATTCTCTATAACAAGATGACAAACTACAATCTATTATTACAATATCCAGGTCAGATGTTTTTGTCGCCTCTCCTCGTGCAACGCTTCCTCCGAGTAAAGCTACATCACAATTCGTAAATTGTGATGTAATGATGCTTTTTGCCGCTTCCATTGGTTTCATACCCGTTCCCCTTTTCTTATTTCACTTTCTTTTTTTCAGCTCTTTCTCTCGCTTTTTTTATATATGGCTCTGCATCAGGTGTTTTGCATGACGTTGCCCCGTGATCAACCTGTACTTTTCCAATTTCACGTGCAATTTCAATCGCTTCTCTCTCTAAGTCTTCATTACGAATTCCTATCGCAATTAAAGCACTATTCATCGCTTCTTTTTTTCTATTTTTTTCATTATGTATATTTACTTTAATCTCTTCTAGATAAGGAAAGAAGAAATCATCATGTAACGTTTTATTTTTAATCGCTATATTTGCTAATAAGGACCAGCCTGCTCTTCCAATCCATTCATCATCACACTTTGTCCATTCTTCCATTCTTTCTATCGCGATTGGCGACGTGCAAATAGCCGTCATCAAAACGTCCATTAAACAATAATAATCAATTTCCTGTACCCATTTATTTAACTGTTCTGTCGTAACTTTCTTCGGATCTAAAATCATCGTCGCTAAAGTCATTGCATCCATATTTTTTGTTTCCCATAATAAAGTTGCTAAATCATGATCTTTTTTAATCTTCTTTTTTAATACTTTCAAATTGGCAAAACTGACCCCGAATAGTGGCTCTTTCGCTCCGTGATTTTTATACGTTTTACGATTTTGTTCTGTTCCATATTCCTCTAGTTGCTGCATTACTTCTTCAAGTAACATATGCCCACCTCTTTTTCTTTTATGTTGACTTCATATATGTATGTACGATATATTCTACATTACTTTTTGGTTTTCCTATATTTATTTTTAAAATACGGTATGTGAAATTTTATAATTACTGCAAATAACTACAACAAACATGAAAGTCTGTACATTTTACATTTCATCAATTCCCCATAGTGTAAAAAATAGAAAATAAAGAACTTTATTGGTTTAATTTTCTTTTTTATCACATTTATTTTCAGCTAAAATATTTGCTACTTTTTAATAATTCCCTTAACTAAACCTTCTTATATAAAAATCCCTACAGATGCTGTAGGGATTTTTGCCTAAATCATTTTGTTACAAATTGCATTAAACTACAACTACTCATTTTCTTTTTTCTTCTTTTGTTCTTCTGAAGGCTCTTCCGTTGGATCTGGTTCTTGTTCATCCTTTTTGTTTAACTCATTATTTTTTTCCATTGAAGGATCTTGTTTTTCGTTCTTTTCCTCCTGCCTTTGCTCAGAAGGTTCTTCCGTTGGATCTGGCTCTTTTTCATCTTTTGGAGCTGGATTACAGCCAATTAATAATCCTACTGTAAATATACTTGTCATACATATTGAAAGCATTTTTTTATAATTCAATTAAAGCACCTCCTAAAATTAATATCCGTTGTAGTGTTCCAATTAATGATTAAAACTATCCGTTTCTTTTTCCATTTCTTTAAAATTGTTATTCTTTTTAAATCTTGCATAATTTCGAACAAACTTTTTTGTGCTTGTAAAAAAGTTTTTTTGCAATTACCTACTTATAATTGCTAATATAGTAGAGTAGAACTTTTATAGAGAGAAGGAAAATTATGCACAATGGAATTCGAATGACAACTTTAGTGAAAAGGGCTATGTTGATTTGCGCGGGGGTATTATTTACATACGAAGCGGCTTTAGGATCAGCACATACTGCTCTAGCAAGTACAGAGGATGAAGCAAAATCTGTTCAACTTGTAAGTGAAATTCAATCGTCTCTTGCACCGAAAGAAGCTCCAAAACAATACAATGGGCAAGTTAGAAAAGTAGCTTACTTAACATTTGATGACGGTCCTGGAAAATACACAGCTGAGCTTTTAGATATGTTAAAGAAAGAAAATGCAAAAGCAACATTCTTCCTAATTGGTTCAAACGTAAAAGCATTCCCTGATCTTGTAAAACGTGAAGATGCTGAAGGCCACTACGTTGGGATGCACAGTATGACTCATAACTACAAGAAACTTTACACAGAAGGTCATTACGTAGATGAAATGAAAGAAGATCAAGGCTTAATTGCTGGTGTTCTAGGTAAATCGCCAGTATTAACTCGTCCATCTTACGGTTCAATGCCAGGATTAAACGAAGCTCTTCGCAACAAAGTTGTTGAGAATGGATTAAAAGTTTGGGATTGGACAATCGATTCATTAGACTGGAAGTACAACAAAATGCAGGTTGATGCTGCATCTGCTAAAATTGTAGAAAATGTTCTAGCTCATGCTACAAATCCAACAGAAGTTATCCTTATGCACGACATTCATCCACAATCCGTAAAAGCAGTACCTGGTATTATTAAAGGGCTGAAAGAAAAAGGATATGAATTAGAAGCTTATAGTGAGAACGAACACTTCCCATTAAACTTCTGGCACGATAACCGTATGTAATAAAAAAGACTTGATTTCCTCTAGTAGGTTATTGAGTCTTTTTTTTATCGTATTGTGCAGTACTTCTCGTAATTTCCATCACCCCTCCTTCCTTTGTATCAATAGAAACAAAAGTGCTAACTGGGACAATAGAAGAGAAAATCGTATTAAAAAGATGAATCGGAAATTAAGAAAGAGAAACGAAAAGCAAAATAAATCGCGAGAACGATTTATTCCAATTTAAAATACATATACATATTAAAATATATCCGGAAATTTAGGATTGAATATACAAATTCAATCCTATTTTTATATTATCAACACTTTAGCACATATTACTCTTAAGGAGTGATGTGTATATGGATTTTCTTTCAGCTGAATATTTATCAGCCTTACTTGCCATCATTGTAATTGATTTAGTATTAGCCGGTGATAATGCCATTGTAATTGGATTAGCAGCAAGGCGATTACCGAAAGATCAACAAAAGAAAGTTATAATATGGGGAACTATCGGGGCAATCGCGATTAGAGCCCTCGCTACCTTAGTTGTCGTTTGGTTATTAAAAATACCAGGGCTACTTTTAATTGGTGGTGTACTCCTTATATGGATCGCTTACAAATTAATTGCTGAAGGCAAAGATCATGATATTAAGGCAGAAGAAGGATTTTGGTCTGCTATTAAAACCATTATTATAGCTGATGCATTAATGGGGATTGATAATGTTCTCGCTGTTGCAGGAGCTGCGCATGGCAATTTTTCTTTAGTCATCATCGGATTATTAGTATCTATTCCAGTAGTAGTATGGGGCAGTACATTAATTTTAAAATGGGTGGACCGGTTCCCTATCATTATTACGATTGGAGCAGCTGTTTTAGCTTATACTGCTGCGAAAATGATTGTAGATGAGAAATGGTACGCTGGATTTTTCGAAAATAACCCTTTCATTAAATGGGCATTTATCATTATTATCATTGCTGGTGTAGTATTCTTTGGAAAGATGAAACAAAAAACCAAGGATAACTCTTTATAATGACTACGTTATTTGTACAAACAAAAGCGCTACTCATATGAGTAGCGCTTTTTACTATTTATTTCGTTTCTCCGTCTGCAGTCGTCTTTACCTTCGTTTTATTTTTATCACGATTGTTATAGTTGTACTTCGAACGATCGACCGGTGTAAATCCTTCCGGTGTATAGAATCGTAATAAGTCACCATTTACGACTTGGTCAGAGTATTTTAATGATTTTTGAACCATTTGTTCATTTTGTTTTATTTCGTCTGTTAATTCTACAGAGTTACCAGTAGCTGTATCATAGTATTTTCCATTCAATGCAGTAACTGTTGGACTTACGAAGTTTCCGTTACGGAATGGAACAACTTGTTTATGCTCTGGTGATAGTAAATCAGATCCGAACTGGACATAATTTTTCGTATCTGTACCTAGTAAGTGTAATAGCGTCGGAAGAACATCAATTTCTCCGCCATATTGATGTTGTACGCCGCCCTTCATTCCTGGAACACGAATGATTAATGGTACTCGTTGCAGCTGTGCATTTTCGAATGAGTTCATTTCTTTACCCATTATTTGAGACATTGCTGCGCCATGATTATCTGAAATACCGTAATGGTCACCGTACATAACGATAATTGAGTTATCGTATAAACCAGATTGTTTCAAGTAATCCATAAATCCTTTTACAGACTCATCTAAATAACGTGCTGTTTGGAAATACGTATCTACTGATGAGTCACCTGTTTTAGCTGGTTCAATCGTCGCTTCCGCTTTATCAATCGGATAAGGGAAATGGTTCGATAACGTAATAAACTTCGTATAGAACGGTTGTTTCAATGTTTGTAATAACGGAATTGATTCATTAAAGAACGGTTTATCTTTTAATCCATAGTTTACTACATCTTTTTCATTCATATCGTAGTAAGACGCATCAAAAAATTTATTGAAACCAAATGATTTATAAATATCATCACGGTTCCAGAACGTTTTGTAGTTACCATGGAATACAGCTGATGTGTATCCTTGTTGCCCTAAAATAGCTGGTGCTGATTGATACGTGTTATGAGCTTTATTCGTAAAAACAGATCCTTGTGGTAATCCATACATTGAGTTTTCTAGCATGAACTCAGCATCAGATGTTTTACCTTGTCCTGTTTGATGGAAGAAATTATCAAAGTATAACGTATTCGCATCTTTTGTAATTGAGTTTAAGAACGGTGTAACTTCTTGCCCATTTAATTTATAATCAATTAAAAAGCTTTGGAATGATTCTAAATGAATATAAATTACGTTCATTCCTTTTCCTTTACCAAAGTACTCTGGATTTGGACTTGCATATGTTGATGCAAGATAATTTCTAACTTCTGTCATATTATCTCCATCGGCTAATGCTCGTTCTGTTGATGCTTTCGCACTTTGAATACCATCATAAATCGTATAGTTGTATGCCCCTAAATATTTCACAATATAATTACGATCAAATGTTCTTGTTAATAATTCAGGACGATCAGATTCTGCAAGACCTAGGTTAATGCTGAATAATAAAATACCTGCTACAAATACTAGTGATAATTTATATTTCGCAACACGGATAGGTTTTGGACTTGCAAATTTTGTTGCGACTAAAACAATTAAAATGATTGTATCTAAGAAATATAGAGGATCATATGCGTGTAGCAATGCAAAAATACTACCACCTAAATCTCCAAAGTTATTCGTTTGTGTTAATGTCGGGAACGTAATAAAGTCGCTGAAAAAGCGATAATATACTACGTTTGCGTATAAAAGTATAGACATTAACAAATTAATAACAATTAACCAAATGTAAGCACGTTTCCCCTTTGCGAACAATGCAAGCCCTAAAAATAAAACTGCCGAGCTTAACGGGTTGAAAAACAGTAAAAACTTTTGGATTGTGTTAGATATCCCTAAGTTAAATTCAGTCACATAAGCTGCATATGTTTTTAACCAGAATAAAACAACGGCAAATACGAAAAATCCAAAGTGATTGCTTAACACACTTTTGCTCTTTAATAAGAACTGTTTCATCTCTCCACCTCTTTTAATCATCCAAGGCTTATTTTGATATAAGTCTGTCTATCTATTCAATTTTTCATCTTCAAATAGATTTTATCTGTTTAACTATATGAAGAATATTAGTAATTATAATTTGAAGCTTTTATTTATTCAACTATTTCTTTTTAAATATTTTGACCTTGGTTTCTATTTAACAAAATATTTTTGTAACATTTTCGGTTTTCTCCCAATATTCATCCACTAATTATGACACCACATACTATAAACCTTTATTCACTGCTTCGCAAATAAATATGTCTCCAGTTCTGGAACATTAATGTAATATAATGAATTTCACAATAGATATCATTAGTTTTTTTCGGTGACTCTTACATCCTTTTATGTAATTCAAGTTTATTCATGCTGCAGACATTCCTCTATATGCAACATCAAAATATCTTTCAACCCCTAAAGTTATTTTTGTATAATTATTCATAGCTCATAAAATCAATGATCATAAAAAACCTCACTCTCATTACGAGAGCGAGGTTTTTCATCATTTATTATTGACCTTTGTACATTGCATCTACTTGTTTTTGAAGTTCTTCATTTTCTAAGAACTCATCGTAAGTAGCCTCTTTATCAATTACACCGTTTGGCGTTACTTCGATAATGCGGTTTGCAATTGTTTGTACGAACTGATGGTCATGAGATGTGAATAACATTGTACCTTTGAATGCGATTAAACCGTTGTTTAATGCAGTGATAGACTCAAGGTCTAAGTGGTTCGTTGGATCGTCAAGTGTGATTACGTTTGCACCACTTAACATCATTTTAGATAACATACAACGAACTTTTTCTCCTCCAGATAGTACAGAAACGTTCTTCTTAACTTCTTCACCTGAGAATAACATACGGCCTAAGAAACCACGTAAGAAGCTTTCTGACTCATCTTGTGGAGAGAATTGACGTAACCAATCAACTAAATTACAGTCACTGTTCTCAAAGTACTTAGAGTTATCTCTTGGGAAGTAAGATTGAGATGTTGTAACGCCCCATTTGAATGAACCGCTATCTGGCTCCATTTCACCCATAAGAATTTTAAATAATGTTGTCATTGCAATATCGTTACGACCGATAAATGCAACTTTATCACCTTTATTTAAAGTGAAGTACACATTATCTAACACTTTTTCGCCATCAATTGTTTTAGAAAGACCTTCAACAGTTAATAAGTCATTTCCTACTTCACGCTCAGGTGTGAAGCCAACGAATGGGTAACGACGTGATGATGGTCTAATATCATCTAATGTAATTTTATCTAATAATTTTTTACGAGAAGTTGCTTGTTTCGCTTTAGATGCGTTTGAGCTAAAGCGTGCAATGAAGTTTTGTAACTCTTTTACTTTCTCTTCTTTTTTCTTATTAGCATCTTGTGTTAATTTTAAAGCTAATTGGCTTGACTCATACCAGAAGTCATAGTTACCAACATAAAGTTGAATTTTACCGAAATCAAGATCAGCCATGTGCGTACAAACTTTATTTAAGAAGTGACGGTCATGGGATACAACGATTACTGTATTTTCAAAGTTCATTAAGAAGTTTTCTAACCATTGGATCGCTTTTAAGTCCAAGTGGTTGGTAGGCTCATCTAGTAACAGTATGTCTGGTTTACCGAATAAAGCTTGAGCAAGTAATACTTTTACTTTCTCTGCCCCAGTTAATTCTGACAATTTCTTATCATGAAGGTCTTCACCAATACCTAAACCTTTAAGAAGGATTGCAGCTTCTGATTCTGCTTCCCAACCGTTAAGCTCAGCGAATTCACCTTCAAGTTCAGCAGCACGCATACCATCTTCATCACTAAAGTCTTCTTTCATGTAAATGGCATTTTTCTCTTGCATTACTTTGTAAAGTTGCGTGTGACCCATAATTACTGTTTCTAATACTGCGAACTCTTCATATTCGAAGTGATTCTGTTTTAATACTGCTAGACGCTCACCTGGCGTAATATGTATGTCACCTGTTGATGGTTCAATTTCTCCAGATAAAATCTTTAGAAATGTCGATTTACCAGCACCGTTTGCTCCGATTAAACCGTAGCAGTTACCTGGCGTGAATTTTATGTTAACATCTTCAAACAATTTGCGATCCGCGAAACGCAAACTAACGTTACTTACTGTAATCATTTGTGTCCTCCTACTAATACCGCTTATTTCAGCGTTTTCTCACCGATTGTCTTAAAAAATCGCATATTACGACTCAATTATTGTAGACTATAGCTATTATATAGTAGAAAAGGGATGAATAGCAACGGTTGATTACTATTCATCCCTTTTCTACCTTGAATAAAATGTATATTTTTAACGAAACAATATTATATAGAAGTAAATTTCATAATGTAAAGAGAAAATATTTATTATTGGAGCATTATGTTTACCTCTTACTTCCTTAACCACATGTAGTAATAACAATGCAAAAACACCTACTGAATCAAAATAAGAGAAAAAAGAAACGAAAGTAACTGTCGATTCGATTATCTCTGAATATAAAAATACTGGTCTTCAAGCAGAAAATCCTACCGATCTTCCTCAAAAAGAATTCGGCAACCTTCGAAAAGAAGGAAAAGGCGGTCGTTTATTCGACATTACAAAGAAAGAAGACCTAGAAAAAGTTAAGAAATATTACAATGAATTAGGAAATTCTGCTCCTATGTTATTCTCTCATACACACGCAAAAGGCAATTTTATTTTACAAATGAATGGCGATATGAAAGATGAAGAATTCGCAAAATATAAAGATGTGATGGACAAGTTTGTTAAATAAGAAAAATTCCCAATTGAAATAACGGGTTCAGATTAGAGAGAGAAACATGCTAATAACTATTAGAAATAACACAATAATTTGTATGTATTTTGCACCCCGTTTCGTATCATAATTAGCAAACTAAAACGCTCAGAAAATATTCTGAGCGTTTTTATGTCCTTCTTCAACTAAAGCACCAGTTAGTGTAAAAAGCTATTTCACCATTTGTATTGTTAACTTATCTTTTAACATTGACCTATATGAGTCAATTTCATATTTTGTATTATTGATTTTTTCTTTTTTCATTTTTAACATATCGAATATTTCTAACTCTAAATTCCTTCTAGCTTCAAGAACTTTTATCGCTCCTTCTATCCCCGAATGGTTATGTTCTTTCCCATAGCCTTGGTTCGTGTAATAGTCGACAATTCCTGTGGACCATTCTGGATTTCTTTCTTTTAATGCCTTCCTAAATGAAAATTCAAGATCATCTTGTTCTACATAGAATAACATTGGATTTAAATTCTCTATGTTTTTTGCAACTTTCATTACATAATTTATTATTTTTTCTTTTTGTTCACCGTATTTAATCATCCCAATAGTTAATGGATTTTGTATGAAACAACATTCAAAGATATAAACCTTATCATCTTCTAGAGCAATTTCAGCAAAGTCTTTCCATTTGTCAGCAATTAATTCAACATTTTTATCGAATGGTAATTCATATATATCGTTTCTTGAAATATCGTTAAATAATTCGTCTGGAAACTGGTCACCAAACTCATTTTTTATCTTTCTGTATGGTAATAAATAATTGCTTCCTTTTTTTAAAACTCTTTTAAGAAGCACTTCTTTAAAATCTCCACTGTTAAATAATAATCTGTCGAATTCAAATTTATTAAAACAAGATACACCATCATAGTCGGCTGGGTGGTTCAAATTTCCCTCTAAAAATAGTTCAACTTCAATTTTATTTTGGCTTAGAATATCATTTATTAGCTGTGCAGTGGTCGATTTTCCGAATCCAGGTAAACCTTCTACTATTATTAGTTTTGTATCCATAGTTATAAATCCCTTCCTTCAAAGTATTTAACCAAGATTTAAAAAATTACTTACTCCACTGCAATCACTCCTTCAAAATATGATATTCACCAGTTACTTTGAAAAATCCTTCTTAAAGTAACCTGACCGTTAATTTAAGAACATTTGTTCACAATCTCTATAATTATTTTAACATAAATTTCTATTTATCTTTAAAAAAAGATAGTACACCATTATTTGCGTGAACTATATAAAAAAAAGGATGCTAAATCATATGTGATTTACATCCCTAATCTGAGTGTTATTTTATATTTTATCTCTTATAACTGAACCAGTTACTTTTAAACGGGGATTCTTTTATTTCCTTTCACTTAATTTATTTGTATAATCCTTCACTTTACTCGTTAACCCTATTAAAGTAGGTAGCAATATTGGCATTACAATGATAGCTAATAGTAACAGTGCAACACCAACAACAGATGCTACTTGTATAAGCGTCAATACACCTGAAGGGATTAATGCAGCAAATGTACCACCTAAAATAAGCGCGGCCGATAATACAACTCCTCCTATGTGACGAGAGGCATTTACAATTTTCGTTGCTGGGTCTCCCTCTAACTCATTGTATCGCATCATTACGAAAATGCTATAATCCACACCTAAAGCGACAATCATAATAAAACTAAAGAATGGTACATTCCAGCTTAATGACTCTACGTTTAGTAAGTGTGTACTAATTTGTTCACTTATACCAAGTGATGCAAAATAAGCTAATATTAAGGATCCAATAATAAAGATTGTATTTAAAAATGACCGTGTAATAACGAGTAATACAATCGCAATTCCAATTAACATAATCGTAGCTGTACGTAAGAAGTCTTGACCTGTAACTTCTTTTAAATCAACGTTTCTAGCTGTCGTACCTCCGATTGCTTTTTTCGCTGAATTTAATTCTGTTCCATTTAAAGTACCGTCTATCGTTTTATTAATTTCTTGAATAATTGGCATCGCTTCTTTTGAATACGGATTTACGTCTAAAATGATTGTCATTTTAGCGGTCTTTCTATCATGTGACATGTACGTATTCAACGCTTTTTGGAAATCCTCTCCCTCTAAAACTTCTTTTGGAATATAAAATTTCTCAGAGCTTTTTGATTCATTCAGTTCTCCTAAATATTTCTGGGCGTCCCCTAGGCCGTTACTTACCTTTTCGAGCCCTTCTGTACTTTTAGATAATCCTGATTGTAATTGCCCCATCTGTTCTTGCAAGTCTTTCAGCCCGGTTAATAACTGGCCTTGCACATCGTTTATTTTCGTTAATCCGGTTTGTAACTCAGATGACTTGTTTACAATTTGTTTTGAACCTGAAGCACCTTCATCTAATCCATTTTTAAGATCAGCTGCTCCTTTTTGTAATTTAGTAACTCCATTGTTCATTTCTTTTAAGCCGTTATCCACTTTCAATAACGATTGATTTGCTTCTTTAAATGAGCCCATCGCCGCTTTATGCTGTGTTGCTAATTGATTTAATTCATTTGAAAGCACACTTAATTGCTTTTGAGCCTCTTTAGCAATTCCTATCGTTTGTAGTATGTTCGGATCATTTGCCAATTCTGGTTTTGTTTGGATGAAATTGGTCATTAACATTTCAATTTGTTCATACCCTTTTTTCGCTCCATCAATCGCTTGAGAAATACTTCCAAAGTATTGATCGTAAGAACTTAAACCTTTTTCTAACTGCGAATAACCAGCATGAAGTTGTGACGTTGCATTAGATAAAACATTTATATTTTCATTTACTGAAGTTAATCCACTCTCAATTTGCTGCGCGCCTTGTGCTCCGTCATTTATGCCATTTGATAGTTGATGTAAAGCTGTTCCTAATGCTGTTACTCCATTTTTCGCTTCGTTTGTTCCATCTATTAGCTTTTGAACGTTTGCGAGACTATTTGAGTCTTTACTACCCATTTTATCTTTCGCAGTAGTTAATCCATCATTAATTTCCTTAATACCACCATTGGCATCTCCTAAACCTGTATTTAGTTCTCCAGCTTGTTTGTTTATATATAGTTCTTTTATCCTTTCACCAGTTGGTCGTGTCGGTGAATATACTTCTGAAACACCTTTCACTTTCAAAATCTTATCAGTTAGTTCATCTAAAGTTTGCAGCGAACTCGACTCATCTAATTTGTTATCCGATTGAATAACTAACGTACTTGGCGAAGAAAAACCAGGTGGGAAATGATCTTCTATTACGTTAATCCCCATCTTTGATTCATATTTATTATCTACTTCAAATAAATCATTGTAATTTAGTGTGTTAGAGTATTTCATTACGAAAGGAATCGATATCACAAATACAATGATTAAAGCGACAAATGGTCTTGCTACTGAGTTTTTCGCAAGAAACCCCCATAAGCGACTATCCTCATGACCTTTAAATGTTTTAACTGGATAAAACATTCCTTTTCCTAAAAGCACCATAAAAAATGGATTTAACGTAGTTAATACGAGTAATAATACTGCGACACCAATTGCTACCGCTGAAGTAGATTGATATAATTTAAAGCTCGCTAAAGCAAGGGATGCAAAACCAATTAATACTGCTATTCCGCTATATAAAACGGTTTTCCCTGCTGATTTAAACGTTTCTTTTGTAGCTATAAATGCATTTTCTTGTTTACTTAATTCTTCCTTAAATCTAGTATATAATAAAATGTTATAGTCTGTTCCAACCCCAAACAGGACAACAACTACAAACACTTGTGTAAAGTTGGAAAACGGAAAATTAAATTGATCTACAAGGTGGGCAATAATCCCCATTGAAACTAAATAGGATACACCAACTGTAAGAAGAGAAACGATTGGAACAATTGGTGAACGAAATACAATGATTAATACAACTAAAATGAAAATGATAGAAATAACTTCTGTCTTTTTCACTCCCTCTTGAGAGGATGTAAGGAAATCACCTGCTATTAAATCACTTCCTGTTAAGTACGTTTTAACATCCTTCGTTTGCACTTTTTTATGAAGATCATTTGCAACTTTTGATATTTCACCATTTTTTTTATCTACTGAAATTTGCGTTAAAATGGTCGTATTGTCTTTAGATATCAACTGTTTTTCCAAATCTTTATTATCTAAATGTGAAACAACCTCCTTAATTCCTAATTGCTCTTTTTCATTTTGTAAAGCATGGATTGTTTTTATTATCTCCTCTTTTTGCTCAGTAGTTAAAGCTTCTTTACTTCCACTATTAAAAACAGCTATAATTTCATACTTTTCTGTCCCGTCTTTATCCATCTCTCTTATCATTTTGTCAGCAATACTACTTTGTTCAGTATTAGGGATCGTAATGTGCCCTTTTTCTTTCACTAATTTATCCATATTAGGCATCGTTACGATCATTGTAATAGTAATAACTATCCATAATAGAAAAGATAAACTTCTCCAATTTTTTAGCTTACTCATTTTAATCATCTCCTGTTTTAAAAGTTTCCCGTTAGTTTCGGAATGAATATTCATTCCTACTATTTCAACGTTTTTTTTCGGAATGAACGTTCATTCCTATCATTCTATTACATTATTTTGTAAACTCTATTAAACTAGTCTTCCCGGAATGAATGTTCATTCCTTTAGTTACACAAATATCCTTTCCTACTCTCATTTTTTAAATCTATTTAGGAATGAATATTCATTCCTGTCCTTATAAAGCTATAGAATCAAATGATTCTAATAGCGTTCCAAGAGCTTTCTTCCAATTCTTTTACTAACTCTTTCGAGTATTCTAATTGCCCTGTTGCAATTACTTTCGTTAATTTTTCTAGCGGTTGATATACGATAATAATTAAAGCAACTGGAGGCAATGGACGAAGAAAACCTTTTGCGATTCCATCTTCAATAATATTCATAAAGAATCCTATAAAATCATCAAATATTTTCTTACTCTGTTCATCAAGAAAATAACTATCACAGTGAGAATTTGTAAATAAAAAAGCATCTACATTGTTTCTCGCAAATTCAAATAAACGGTTGTACGTATGACTAAACTGTTCACGAATATTTGCTTCAACAGGAAAATCCGTTTTTATCATTTCAGAAAGCTCTAACATACTTTTTGAAAATAATGAGTTAACAAGTGCCTCTTTATTTTCAAAATAGCGATAAATAGTACCCGCACCGACTTTTGCCTTTTCAGCGATCATTGGAATTGTCGTACCATCGTAACCACGCTCTGCGAAAAGTTGCATCGCAGCATCAAAAATATCCTCTTGTTTGTTTTTAGCCATTTTTTCCACCTCTATTTCCAGGAATGAAAATTCATTCCGTTTTTAATTATAAATTACATGGATTAAAAGTCAAGTGCGTGACTACGTATAATTGCGTTTTTAATCCCTTGTTTGTGAAAAGAATTATATCAGCGATTTTCAAAACATATCGACTTATCGGCAAAAATCGTCAACTAAAGAGAAAGCTGTCCCAAAATTTGATTTTGGGCAGCCCGATTTCCTATTGAAAACTTAAAAGAAATCATAAATAAATGCTTCTCTTACCGGAACTATTTTCTCAAACGCTTGTATTTCCGCTTCGCTTCCGCTAATGATTTCTAATTCATTCAGCTGTAACGGACGTTTATAGCCAAACATTATTGTAGATAGTGCATTTATATCTAGCTTTATTCCTTTATCTATTGTTTCCTCTTTCATAATTGTTATTTCATGATTCGCAAGTCTCACTGATACGTTATTCCACTGTGCAAACGAATCTGTAATATGTAAAATCACTTCTTGCTGTACATCGTTCCAGTTTAATTCATATTGTTTTAAAAACTGCTCCACATCTACAATTCTTCCCATAAAATACGGCTTTATTTCTGCCTTCACTCGCGGCTCTTGTAGTGTATATAATAACGGTTCGTTTTCACTTACTGTCATTTCAAGTTCTTTAATCATAGAATCATGTTGACAAATAATGTTCCACAGACCATTTCGCGCTTCATTATGCAGTGGAACAAATTCTTCTACTGTCATTTTGTTGTTTTCAATTTTATATAACATGTAGCCAGCTGCCGTTTTATTTTCATCGTAATATACCGCTAATGTTAAGTCATCATAAACAGCCTGTAACCACCATTTTTTATCGCGAACTAGCATACCGGAAAAACGTGCTGCAAATGTTTCATAAAGCTTCTCGACCTCTTCTGGATGATTTTCTTTATTGAAACGTTTTACCGTACCATTCACGTGTTTTTTCATTACTAAATCACTCTTTGTCATATGACATATAAGGAGATCTGCACAAAGTTCCCAGCCGTATTTACGGTAAAATGCAACAGCAAATGGATGTAGCATTGATACTGTATATCCGTCTTTTTTCATCGTTTGAAGTGAGTGTTGAAGTAATTCTTTTACATACCCGCTTCTTCTATACTCTGGATACGTCGCTACCCCTGCAACGCCTCCCATTTTAAATTTTTCTTTGCCTATGTATATATGAAACGGAATGAGATGAAGTTTTGCTGCTAAATCTTCCCCTTCCATAATACCGTATATTTCATGACTTTCTTTCATCTTTATAAGTTGTTGCTGTAATCGTTCCTCATCAACTTTGTATTGAAAAGCGTATTCTGATAAGCGTAATGCTTCTTTAAATTTATCTTCTTTTAATCGTATAACGTTCATCTATTTCTCCTCCATTCCTTATTTGAATTGTACCACAATTCTAAATATTACAGTTCGGTGAATGAAATTATACTGGCTTAATGACAAACATCCAATATAAAAAAGCAGATACATCTCGTATCTGCTTCTCATCACTTTATTTAGCTAACTTTTGAAGTTCTTCGAAGAAGGTAGGGTATGATACGCCTACTGCTTCTGCATCTTCAATTGTTGTTTTTCCTTCCGCGATACATCCAGCGATTGCAAGCATCATTCCAATGCGGTGATCACCGTAACTATTTACTGTATTGCCTTTTAGAGCTGATTTCCCGTAAATAATCATTCCATCGTCAGTTGCTTCTATGCGAGCTCCTAGCTTGGTTAATTCTGCTACGACTGTATCAATACGGTTCGTTTCTTTCACTTTTAATTCATGCGCATCTTTAATTACTGTAATTCCTTCTGCTTGCGTTGCCGCTAATGCAATAACAGGAATTTCATCAATTAATCTTGGGATAATATCTCCGCCAATTTCAATTCCTTTTAATGAAGATGTTTCAATCGTAATGTTTGCAGCTGGTTCTGATGATCCTTCGTTAATTGGTTCTACAGTGAACGTAGCACCCATTTTCTCTAAAACATCAATAATACCTGTACGAGTTGGATTCATCCCTACATTTTGTAATACTAGTTTACTATTTGGAATGATTGCACCGGCTACTAGGAAAAATGCAGCTGATGATACGTCACCTGGCACTTGAACATCTGTTGCTGTTAGCTTTTGTCCACCTGCAAGTTTCACTGTTTTTCCTTCGCGCGTTACTGTAACGCCAAATGCTTCAAGCATTCTTTCCGTATGATCACGGGAAATATGTGGTTCTGTAACAGCTGTTACACCTTCTGCGCGAAGTCCTGCAAGTAAAATAGCTGACTTTACTTGTGCGCTTGCTACAGGCGAAGTGTATTCAATTGCTTTTAAATCTCCGCCACGTATTGTTAGCGGTGTAAACGTTCCTTCTTCCCGCCCATCAATGTTTGCACCCATTTGTTTTAATGGATTTGTAACACGTTTCATCGGTCTTTTTGCGATAGATGCATCACCTTGTACGCAAGAGAAAAATGGTGTATTTGCCAAAATCCCTGACATTAAACGTATAGTTGTACCAGAATTACCAACATCTAATACAGCTTTGGGTTCTTGTAAACCTTCTAATCCTTTGCCAACTACAGTGACTTCATCACCGTTTTGCACGATGTCTACTCCCATTTCTTTAAAACAAGAAATCGTACTTAAACAATCTGCACCGGGCAAGAAACCTTTAATTGTTGTTTTTCCTTCTGCAATCGCGCCGAACATGACAGCGCGGTGTGAAATGGATTTATCTCCTGGAATTGTAATGTTACCATTTAATCCGTTATTAACAGGTTGTATCGTTCTTTCCTTCACGTTTTCACCTTCTCATTTAAATTGTTTCATAAGTTTGGTATTTTTCTTCTCCAAGCGCTAGCTTTGCTTTCATACGATCTTCTTCTCTTTGGAAGCTAATACGTAATACCCCAAGCAATCCTTCACGCGCTTCTAATATTTGCAAGTTCGTAATACTAATTTCTTCGCGCGCCAAAATACTAGTAATGTGAGCCAATGCCCCTACTTTATCTAAAACATCGACGTATAAGTCGTGATAGGCAGGAATTGCCCCTCTCTTTCGTACTGGTAAAGAGTCACGGTATGCTTTCGCGTCTGCAAAATAGTTTTGAATCTCGCCTGCATCTCCGGTCGAAACTGTATCATATAAATCTTCCATTTCAGAGATCCACTCTTTTAATAATACCATTAAATGCTCACGATTTTGTTTAACAATATCACTCCACATTTTTGGGCTACTAGATGCGATACGTGTAATGTCTTTAAATCCTCCGGCAGCTAGTTGATGAATGAGCGGATTATCTCCTGCATGTTTCTCCACTTGCTTTACTAACCCAGCTGCGATAAGATGCGGAAAATGACTAACGATCCCTGTTACATAATCATGTTCTTCCGTATTTAAAACGAGAAAATGAGATCCCGTTCCATTTAACCAACGCTTAAGTTCTTCTACATGTTCATTTGGCACATGATTCATCGGCGTTAAAATGTAAAATGCATTTTCAAATAAATGCGCTTTTGCACTTTCAACTCCCGTTTTATGAGAACCTGCCATCGGATGTCCACCAATGAAAGAAACTTCCTTTGAAAATAAAGCTTCCGCTTCATCCATAATCGTCCCTTTCGTACTACCAACATCGGTTACAATAACATCTTCTCGTAAACGAAATGACGCTAATTTGTGTAATAACTTCTTCGTTTCTTCAACTGGAGAAGCAAAAACAATTAAATGCGCTTCTTCACATGCACGCTGTAAATCTAATGCTACTTCATCTACTACGTGTAATTCTTTTGCACGCTCTACTTGTTCTTGAAATATATCATAACCTGTTATCGTTACATCGTGCTCTTTCTTAATCGCTAATGCGAGAGAGCCTCCGATTAAACCAGTTCCAATTAAAACTACCTTTTTACGCATTTGTCTCATCTCGAGACTTTCTTTTTTTATTTTCAAAGTGTTGTTTTAACACTGAAATCACTCCTTCATTTTGCTCCCTTGTTCCGACTGTAATACGGACACCATTCGGGAACGGACGAATAATAAATCCTGCATGTGCACAAGCTTCATAAATCTCTCCTGCATTCTCAACTGGCAAGAAGATGAAATTTGTTTGTGATGGATAAAATGGAATTTCATTTTCCTTACAAAAGCTTTCATATTGTTGTAATCCCTCTGTATTTACACGAACTATTTCCTCAATAAACTCATCGTCACCAAAAGCAATCGTCGCTGCTTTTTGCGCTAATGAAGATACGTTAAATGGCAAACGTACGACATTTAATTTCTCAATTAGCTCTTCCTGTCCAATCGCATATCCAACGCGGAAAGAAGCTAATCCGTACGCTTTAGAAAACGTTCTAAGTACAAGAATGTTTTTATGTTTTTCTAAAAGCGGTAATGTCTCTGGGAAATCTTTTGCTGTTACGTATTCATAGTACGCTTCATCAATGACAATTAACGTATTTTCACTAATACCTTCAATAAATTGAGTCAATTTCTGCTCATTCACATATGCGCCTGTCGGGTTGTTTGGATTACAAATCCATACGATTTTCGTATTATTATTTACCGCTAATGAAATTTCGTCTAAATCGTATACACCGTTATTTAAGGGTATTTCTTTCACTTCACAACCTTCAATAATTGCATGATGACGGTACTGCGGGAATGTTGCACCAGCCGTCACGATGTTATCTCCTGCCTTTAGTACTGCACGGCTTATCATTTGAATAACTTCATCTAATCCACTACCGCAAAGTACTTGTTCCATTTGTACATGTAACTTATTTGCAATTGTTTGACGGAGCGTTGTAGCACCTCCGTCAGGATATAAAGCATGTTCCAACCACGATGTTTGCAACTCATCTAAAACACGTGTGGAACAACCGAATGGATTTTCATTCGATGCTAATTTCACAAATGAATGATCTCCGTATACTTCTTTCATTTGATCAGGTGATTTACCTGGTGTATATGGTTGTAATGATGAGAGTTGATCTTTTACTTGCATGTTAAAACCACCTTTTTATTAAAATTCTTTTGCGTATTTATTATGTTGCGTAATGTTTTGCTGAATTAACTCCATACGATCTTTTCCGAATTGTTCGACTAGTGCATGTGCAAGTTCCCATGCTACGACAGACTCAGCTACTACTCCTGCTGCTGGTACTGCACAGCTATCAGATCTTTCAATACTTGCTTGGAATGCTTCTTTCGTATCAATATCAACACTCGCTAACGGTTTGTATAATGTAGGTATTGGTTTCATAACACCTCTTACGACAATTGGCATGCCTGTTGTCATACCGCCTTCTAAACCACCGGCATTATTCGTTTTTCTCGTGTATCCTTGTTCTTCATCCCATAAAATTTCATCGTGCACTTTACTTCCCGGCTGTCTTGCTGCATCAAAACCAACGCCAATTTCAGCACCTTTAAATGCATTAATGCTCATAATTGCACCAGCAAGTTTTGCATCTAATTTACGATCGTAATGAACGTAACTACCAACGCCAATTGGCATACCTTCTGCAATGACTTCAACAATACCGCCGATTGAATCTCCGCTACTTTTAGCGTTATCTATCGCATCCATCATTTCTTGTTCTACTTCTTTATCTAAACATCGAACTGGTGAGTTTTCAGTAATTGTTTGAATTTCTTCCATTGATAAGTTTGAAATATGTGTTGCTTTAACTCCACCAATTTCAAGTACATGTCCTGCAATTTCTACGCCTAATTCTTTTAAGATTTGCTTCGCTACTGCACCAGCAGCTACACGAACTGTCGTTTCTCTTGCAGATGAGCGCTCTAGTACGTTTCTTATATCACGATGTCCGTATTTAATTGCTCCGTTTAAATCCGCATGTCCTGGACGTGGTTTTGTAATTGTACGCTTCATTTCTTTACTTTCTTTTTCTGAAATTGGCTCTGCACCCATTACTTTCGTCCAATGTTTGAAATCATCATTTTTTACGATTAATGTTATCGGTGAGCCAAGTGTCATCCCATGACGAACACCACTTACAATTTCAACTGTATCAGTTTCAATTTGCATACGTCTTCCGCGTCCGTGCCCTTTTTGTCTTCTTAATAATTCTTTATTAATATGTTCCGCTGTTAATGTTAAACCTGCTGGTACACCTTCTAAAATAACTGTTAACTGCGGTCCATGTGATTCTCCAGCTGTAATGTATCTCATTTCTCTTACCCCTTTACTATTTTTTTGTACAAAAAAGTCCCTACTGAGCGCTCAGTAGGGACGATGTTTATCGCGGTACCACCCTAGTTGTAGACTTCTTTCGTCTACCTCTCTTCTTCTTTAACGATCAATTGACCGTCTTTCCCTACAATATTTGGCGGAAAAGATGCTCCAAGGCTGTAATTCATGCTTACCTTTGTACTGATTCACACCGACCATCAGCTCTCTTTAACAGTGAGGTAAGCACTACTGTTTCCTCTTCAGCGCATATATGATATGGAATTAAGATAATTTATTTTTGAATCCTTTTAACTCTTCCATGAATCTATGGAATTCTGGAATATCCATTTGTTGTGCAGAATCTGATAATGCAACTGCTGGATCTGGATGTACTTCAGCCATTACTGCATCTGCGCCAATTGCAAGTGCTGCTTTCGCTGTTGGTAATAATAAATCTCTACGTCCAGTTGAATGCGTTACGTCAACGATAACTGGTAAATGTGTTTCTTTCTTTAAAATCGGTACTGCTGAAATATCTAATGTGTTACGTGTTGCTCTTTCGTATGTGCGGATACCGCGCTCACATAGAATAATTTGGTCGTTACCTTGTGCAATGATGTATTCAGCTGCGTTAATGAACTCATCAATCGTTGCTGCCAATCCACGTTTTAATAATACTGGCTTGTTAACTTTACCTACAGCTCGTAATAAATCAAAGTTTTGCATGTTACGTGCACCAACTTGAATGACATCAACGTAGTCTAGCGCCATTTCAACATCATTCGGATTTAAAATTTCACTAATAATCGCTAAGTCGAACTCATCTGCTACTTGGCGTAAAATTTGTAATCCTTCTACTCCTAAACCTTGGAAATCGTATGGAGATGTTCTCGGTTTGAAAGCACCACCGCGCATTAATTTTAAGCCTTGGTCTTTCATCGCTTGCCCTACTTGGCGAACTTGTTCTAAGCTTTCTACCGCACAAGGTCCCATGATGAATGTTTGTGTTCCGTTACCAATCAATTCACCTTTTACATCAACGATTGTGTTTTCTTGTTTCTTTTTACGTGATACTAATAACGCTTTACGGTTATCATCTTCTTGCAACTCTAAGCTAGCTTTGAAGATTGTTTTGAAAATATGTTGAACTGTTGACGTTTCGAATGGTCCTTCGTTATGCTCTGCGATCATATCAAGTACTTCACGCTCACGTACTGGATCAAAACGTTTCGTACCTTGTACTTGCTTTTGCTCCCCAATTTTTTGAACGATTTCACCGCGTTTATTTAATAAGTGTAATAGTTGTAAGTTAATTTCATCTACCTGTTTACGTAATTGATCTAATTCATGATTTGCCATTTGGAAATCCTCCTCTAATGTTTTAAAAGTATAGTAAGAGAATGAAAGATTCTCTATTTTCTGAACTGATAAATTATACAAATTTTAAGTGGAATCGATACCTCTTCTTATTTTAAACGAATACTTATGATAAGGACACTATCTACTAGATAAAAACCCACTTTTTTGTACAAAAAATCCCTACTGATCCAATCAGTAGGGACGATATTTATCGCGGTACCACCCTAGTTGTAGACTTCTTTCGTCTACCTCTCTTCATTGTTAACGATCATCTGACCGTCTTTCCCTTCATAAAGACAATACTATCTTCACTACGAAAAAGATGCTCTAGGACTGTAATTCGCTCTTGTTTTTGTACTGGTTCGCACCAACCACCAGCTCTCTGTTACAGGGAAACAACAACTACTGCTTTTCCTTTCAACGCATGAATATTAAATTTTCAAGTTGGACCACTAAAATACAAAAAGTCCCTACTGAATAAATCAGTAGGGACGATATTTATCGCGGTACCACCCTAGTTGTAGACTAACTTTCCGTCTACCTCTCTTCACTGTTAACGATCAATTGACCGCTTTTTCTTCATAAAGACGAAATTATCTTTACTACGAAAAAGATGCTCCAAGACTGTAATTCATGATTATCCCTGTACTGGTTCACACCAACCACCAGCTCTCTGTTACAGTAAGACTAACCACTACTGTGATCTCTTCATTGCACTTTGTTTATTCAAATGTTTTTGAAATTGAATAAGTATGATTCGTATTATAGAACGCTTTTCAAAACACTGTCAACAACTTTTTATATATTTTTTAAAATTCCACTTCCGCCCTACATTTCTTCTTGTAAATTCTCCATAACAATTCCGATGCGAATTATCTCATTATCTATTGTATTTAGTACATTTTTTTCTACTCCATACCGAGATAATACTTCTTTTATTTGAATGATTTCCGTTTCAAGTAAATCGGCTTCCTGAAGCGTTTGTAGTAAAGTGAAAAATACATTTGCATACAATTCTTTATACATTTTTATACTTTCTGTCTTTTCAAGCATTTCATTAAATAACTGTTTTAACTCCGTTTGATTCCCTTTGCCACCCACGCCCGAAAATGTTTTACATATTATCGATAAACCTCTTTCTACTATTTCATCCATAAATAAAATAATACGTAAAAGCATTACATATTCTCTAGCTGTGATTTCACCCATTTTCGGTCGCTCTCGCAAAAATATACTAAACCAAGCTGCCCAAAATTTTTGTTGTTCTTTTACACTTAACGTTTTGACGTAATAGCATAAAAACTGCATAAATTTAATTTTATTTTCTTCGTTTTCTTGTATAAGCAACGGGTATAACCACTCTGTTTTTTGCTCCCAATACAGTACACATTTAATAAATACAAAACTGAGCCATTTCAAAAAAGCTTCCCTCGTATGCGGATGTAATACTTCCAAATGTTCTACCGCATACTTAATAAATCGCTTCATCTCTGTAAATAAAGGTAAATTGATTTGCGTGTAACATAAACCTGCCCATGCATATTTCGTAATCTCATTTTCCTTCTTTAAATCTAAGTACGGTAACAAATATTTTCGGCACCATTGTTTCTCAATATGATAAAGAAATGTTATATCTGCTACTAAACGAGCTAACATGTAATTTGTCCGCTCTGAACTAACTCTTACTTGTTCTTCAAATAAAAATAAATATTCATATACATTTCGATCGTATAAATGATCATATGATAACAGTTTTAATAACACTGCTGTCATTTTTCCAACAGGGTGCTGGATGGATTCATTGTAAAAATCTTGTTTTCCAAGTTTAAAATCTGTATCACTTTTCATTACTTGAGGGAATACCGAAAAAGCAAACCGTTTCACGTTGCGTATGCTATTTTCGTCTAATTCTTCTAATCGGTTACTAATTTCATATAGAAAGCTGCTAATTAACCAATGAAAAGCAGTATTTCTAACAAATTTCTGCAATAGCGGAATAACTTTTTGGATTTGTTCATTTGTCAGTCCTCGGTTATTTCGCCACTCTCTAATACAAACAAACCACACTTCATTACTTATTTCGTGCATGCTCACTAATTGATAAGCAAATGAAATACTCCATTCTGTATTCAATTTACATGCTTTCGATAACATCTCTAAAAAATGACGTTGTTCAAAAACACCGTCTTGAGAAAATTGACGAACTTGCTTCATAATTTCATCGTCTTCCAGCTGTAATAATCCATCAGCAGTTACATTACAAGTAATACTTTGTTCTGTGGTTTCTTTCTTTTGTACACTGTATCGATCAGAATGAAAGTGAGGATGCTTTTGCTTCATTACCTCATAACCTTTTGCTGTAGAGGGACTATTCGAATCACAAGTGAATAATAAATCTAACACGAAACAAACATCAAATGCCCTCTCCTCTGCAAGATCCTTAAGTACTATTTGAATGACTTCTTCCTTTGTTTTTTCTAAAGAGAGTGCAAAATGATTTTTTATAAGCTGAAAAACTTCCTGTTTATACGTGACATCTAAAAGAAGTCCTTCTTGTAACAACCATTTCATTTTGTCATCGGCGCTAACGAATATATTTTTATTCATCGCATCAATTGCAATTCGGTTTTGAAGTATGCTGTTTGCTTCTATCATTTCTGTAATATAATAATTTGCTTTTTTCTCATTGTTTTCACATAAATAAGCTAAACACTCTTTTACAATTTGAATTAAAAACGCAAGATCATTTTGCTGAAACTCTTTTTCTACATTTTCCTTATCTCTTTTTTTCAATGCCGTTTGCCTTAGTGATAACATTCGCATCTTTTCTATACCCATCATCATAATTGGTACGGCGTAATAGGCAATATGCGGTTTCATCTTCTCATTCCAAATTTGCTCCACATACGAAAATGTCGATACTGGTAAGCGACTTGATTCCTCAAGCTCTATTGATTCTTGCGTATCATTTCCCCATTTCCTCTCCCGCTTCAATTTAAGTTTTCCGTCCAAAATAAACGTTAGTAACAATAAAGCAATCTCTTTATGCTCAGGAAAAGAACATTTTTGCAGTAAATAAGAAATTGTTTCAATTGATTTACTATCTTTTTCAGCTGTTTCTAGTAAAAGAAGTGTCCATCTCGCAAACAACAATGGGTCCATCTCAATTTTCGTCTCGTTTAAGTAACTACAAATTGTTCTCCATAATAACGGAGATAGTTTAGAATGATTTTTAAAAATTAATTGAAATAATTCTTTTTGATGACTAAAAAGAAATTGTTCCACTAACCATTCTGCAAGTAGTTCATCTACCTCATTATAGATTGATGTAACTAAAAACAAGTTTTGTAATTTTCCTTCTGCTTCAAGCCATTCCACCCATTCATAATCATGAGCAAATTCAACAAAGTAGCGAACTGTTTCAATTTTTTTTATTGATTGTTTTATGTATGATAATTGTTCCTGCTCTACTGAAGGTGGAACTGTTACTATGTCACGAATGCGCATTCGTTTTGTAATATAATTATCCCCCATTAATTCTGCCCATCGCTTCACTGCTTTAACGAGAGATTGATGATTATTACCTTTATTCGGATATACAATCGGCCGTATTCCTAAATGCTCCCAGTGGTACGTATTTTCCCCTTGCGCAACAAAAGCATAACGCCTTGTACTTGGTGGTAAACCAGTCGCTAAATATTTCATTACTGGGTCATTATGGCTATATCCAACGAATAAAACGGTGTAATTCGAGAATAAATCAACTAAAAATCTTCTTGCCCACCCTTCCGTCAAGTAAGCCCTTCCAAAATCACCATCTGTTAAAATTAACGCTTCTTTCTCTTGTTCTATATTTCCATGTATGTAAGCAAGTCCTTTAAACGCTCTACCTGTAGGTAATGCAGGTGCATAATATACGTTTAATTCTCTATTCATTTCTTTCATCGCAGTTGTAAAATGTCGATCAAAATTTGTCGTTACAATGCGGACTTCTGTATCTAAAGGAAACAACCTCGGAATCGCATAATGAAGCGGATTCGGCTTTGACTTTTCAGTATGGACTAAATCTCTCGCAACTTGATGCACATCTTTTGTTTTCGCAATTTTACCAAGATAATAATCATGAGGTTCAGTTATTTCACGTGTTTCTACATATAAGGTTTTCGCAATTTCGTCAACTAGATCATCAAAATTCGGTAAGTTTGATTTCCCTTTCATAGAAACTCCCGCTCCAACAAATAGTACTAACTTTCCTTGTTCAAGATGATCGATTAACTCATCTGGAATTTCTACTTCTGAAGTAATCCACACCTAGGATTCCCCCTTACCTAAAAATATCATATACTCTCATTTTACTATAACATTTTTTCGTTATTTTTATAATATTTAGACTACAATTCAAACATGAAAAAGTTTTATGTAAATAAATCTGTAATAATGTATGAACTCCTGAGTTTATTGTAAAACTATGTATAAATCGGAGGTGTAAATATTGAATGGTTTTACTGTAGTACTTATCAAGTTTATATCGTGCGTTATCGCATTTAGTATTGGACTCGCTTTATTTTTCCCTGCAACGTTCGTCCAAATTATTTCATTCAGTCTTTTTGTTACAATCGTATCCTATATGTTCGTTGATAAAATCATATTAAACCGAATAGGCAATACTGGTGCCATTATGTCGGATTTCTTACTAACGTATTTAAGCGTATGGATTTTCGGTAATATTTTATTAGACAATTACATGCAAATTGCATGGGGTAGCATCCTTTCTGCCATTGTCTTTACATTATCTGAAGTAATCGTTCATCGCTTCTCTCACTCACACACAAGGCACAACAATGATAACATTCATATTAATCGCCGCTTTGCATATGGTACGGAATTTGCTGAAGAACAGAATATATTAGATAAAGATAAGAAGAAGTAACATTTTGATGCTGGAGCCCTTTTTTAATTATACGGGGCTCCTTTTTATCCTTTCATTATGATACGTGAAATTATATGAACGATTATTTCAAAATATTGATCTACCGACACTATTTCTTATACTAAAAAACTGCCTCTTATTTAGAGGCAGCCACTTTCAAATTTTTTAACATAACAACATGAGCAAACGCTCCAAACACTACATTATGATGCTTCACAATGTCTTCAGCACGTAACACTTCTGTGTCAAACGTACTATGTGCATCACTTACTAACGTTACTTTATACCCTTCACTAAACGCTCTTCGCGTTGTCGTATCCACACAGTACTCTGTTTGCATTCCTGAAATAATAACGTGTTCAATTCCTTTTTCTTGTAATACTTCGTTTAAGTTAGTCTTATGGAATGAATCTGGCGTCGTTTTTTCAACGATGGTGTCCCCTTCTTGCGGAGCAATCGCCTCATGTACTTTCCATCCCTCGGTACCTTTTTCTAACGGATGATCTTTCGGCCCGTTATGTTGTACATAAATAACTGGAATATCATTTGAACGACATTCCCTAATTAGTTCTTGCAATATTTCTAAAAACTTTTCCCCGTTATGTACTGGCATTCCTGCTGTATACATACCTGCTTGCACATCAATTACTATTAAAGCTTTTTTCATTTCGCGCAGCCCCCTTTGTTTGTACTCCATCATCCAACAATCCTCTAATTTCCCCTCATGTAGCTCATGTTCTTTTAAAATCTTCACCTTTTTAAATCCGCATTTTTCATAACATTTTAACGCGCGTTCATTATTTACTTTCGGGTCCATTGCGATTGCTTCTGCTCCCGTGTTCTCCATAATATATGTAATTGCTGCCTGAACGAGTTTCGTTCCAATTCCTTTTTCCCAATATGTCGGCTCACCGATAAATTGATCCATTCCCCATACATTTTGAGATTCTTTATAGCCATATAATGCTTTCCACTCAGAATCAACTGGATACATTTGAATGTAACCAATCGGCATATTATCAAACTCTATTACACATCTTTTTTCATGACTATTTGGATTATGTATAAAATGATCCAGTACCATTTCTACAGACTGCGGATTATCTCGCCCTTCGTAATACTGCAAGACTTCTTGGTCTGTTAACCATTTTGAAATGATCTGTGCATCCTCTTCTTTTCCGTACCGTACCGATACATTATCTTTTTGAAATAACATAGAATACCTCTTTTTAATTATTTATATTTTTCCTTGTTGTGAAATCTTTCATTGCACCTATTAATGCGTATGGTAACAATGTAATCGCAAAAAATGCAGTAAACAAATTAAAATGAGGAATTTCATATGGAGTGAACCATTCCGTGAAAAATTCAGACTGTAAAATTCTATTTAAAAACTCTCCACTTGGCTTAAAATTTGGTGCCCATCCTGTAATCTCACAAGTAATAAATAGTAATTGAACAATTATAAATGCCCCTAGATAGCGAAACCATGTCCGTTTCCAAATCGGCTGCGCTTTATTTAATTCATGTTCCATCTAGCTCCCACCTTTTTATTTCCATCCTATTAATTATACACTTTTCACAGTTTATTTGTTAAAATTTTCTATATAATCATTCGTAATGGGGAGAATTCATTATGTCTAATCCTATACATAAATCAACATTAATCATTCTTAGAGGAAACTCTGCAAGTGGTAAAACAACAATCGCAAAGCAACTACAAGAACATTTCGGACATGGTACACTTTTAGTATCACAGGATGTTGTACGTAGAGATATGCTTAGAGTACACGATATGATGGGTAATTTATCACATGATTTACTATGTGAAATTACAAAGTATGGAAAAGGAAAATGTGAGTTTGTTATTTTAGAAGGTATTTTAAACAGTCGAAGATACGGTAAAATGTTGAAAGAATTAATACATTTTTTTGAAGGAAACGCCTATACATATTACTTTGATTTATCGTTAAACGAAACGATTCGACGACATAATACAAGGGAAAAAAGGCATGAATTTGGTGAAGATTCCCTAAAAAAATGGTATAATCCGCACGATACCATTAAGGTTGCCAGAGAAACTATTTTTACAGATAACTTTACGCAAAAAGATATATTTGATGCAATTCTTAATGATGTTGCAATCAAAAAACAAGACTAACATAATATGTTAGTCTTGTTATGTACTTTGTATTTCAGTTTTTATAATTGAACAATCTTTACATAAATAATAGTATATATTCATTTCCCCAAACTGGAAATCAACTACTGAAATCAGTCCGCGTTCCTCGACATCTTGTGTAATTGTAGCAACATACTTCATCTCTTTAGAACAAGTTGGACACGCCAAATTCTCTGGAAGATCATCATATAATGGTGCCCCTAATAATCTACATACATATTCAGAACCGAACAAATCAAAAGCTTCCCAGTAACTACCTTCATCTATAGGTATGTCATCATTTTTCATATTTATAAGCTTTACCGTTGTTTTTGGTAATGAAACTGGTAACTTATATTCCTCTTCCATTATCCATTCTTCTGTATTTTGCTGCTGTATGATTTGAATTGTTTTACCTCCACTCCATCACTTAACTGAAAATATTGCGGTTCCCACACCATCGCGCAGTTCAAACATGAAACGAATGGTAAAATATTTAGTTCATTACTTTTAAGTTCAGTAAGTCTATCATCTTTTAAATCAAAACAGAGAATTTGATGCATCTTCTCACTACATAACTTACATACTGGCAAATTGCAATCTTCACCACCAAAATAATGATTATAGGAATCTTTCCCCTCAATTACTCTATACCCTTTCAACCCATTGCAATGTGCGCCATATAATTCTGTTGTCATATTCTATCCTCGCTTTAAATAGATCTAATCCAATTCATTATAAATAAAACTAACACTAGAATACACCTATACTTTAAACTTAATTACACTATTACGAGTGAAAGTACATAGTAAATGATTTGATATATAATATATTTACTTTTTCTTTCCTAGTATCAATTATATTTACTCAAAAATAAAAGTCAGCCTCAATAAAGAGAACTGACTTCCATCTAGATAACTATATTTATTAAAGAATTTTAACTTTAACAGTTTGTCTTCCCCAATTCATAGCTTTACTTTTTGAACCCATTAAAACATCAATACGATTTCCTTTAATAGCACTTCCCGTATCACCAGCGATAGCTTCTCCATAACCTTCTACCCAGACTTTAGATCCTAATGGGATTACTTTCGGATCAACTGCGATAATCCTCATATTCGGATTAGCCGTTAAATCATGCCCCATCGCAGTTAAAACGCGTCCACCATAAGTACCATTCTCACTTGGATCCGCTGTATATGCTGTCGCTATTACCGTTAATTCACGTTTAGCAGACTGTATGTTATTTTTAGACTCTTCTTTTACTTTTGCTTCTTCCTTAGCCTTCGCTATTTCTCTTGCTTTCTCTTCTTCCTTAGCCTTTGCTATTTCTCTTGCTTTCTCTTCTTCTTTAGCCTTTGCTATTTCTCTTGCTTTGGCCTCTTCCTTAGCTTTTGCTATTTCTCTTGCTTTCTCTTCTTCTTTAGCCTTTGCTATTTCTCTTGCTTTGGCCTCTTCCTTAGCTTTTGCTATTTCTCTTGCTTTCTCTTCTTCTTTAGCCTTTGCTACTTCTCTTGCTTTCTCTTCTTCTTTAGCTTTTGCTATTTCTCTTGCTTTCTCTTCTTCTTTAGCTTTTGCTTCTTCTTGGGCTTTCACTTCTTCTTTTGGCTTAACTACTTCTTGTACTTTCACTTCTTCCTTAGGCTTAACTACTTCTTGTACTTTCACTTCTTCTTTTGGCTTAACTACTTCTTGTACTTTCACTTCTTCCTTAGGCTTAACTACTTCTTGTACTTTCGTTTCTTCCTTAGGTTTAACTACTTCTTGTACTTTCGCTTCTTCCTTAGGCTTTGTTACTTCTTGTACTTTCGTTTCTTCCTTAGGTTTAACTACTTCTTGTACTTTCGTTTCTTCCTTAGGTTTAACTACTTCTTGTACTTTCGTTTCTTCCTTAGGCTTTGTTACTTCTTGTACTTTCGCTTCTTCCTTATGCTTTGCTATCTTTTGTGCTTTAACTTCATCCTTAGCTTTAACCGTTTTTTGTACTTTCGCTTCTTGCTTCGTTTTCTCTTTCGCTTTTTTTTCAACTGGTGCTGTACTTGATAGGAAAGAAACATTTACATAAGCTGTTTTTCCTTTATACTCAAATTGTAACCAACCATCTTTTACTTGATGCGTTGATTCAATTACATCATCTGTTTTTAGTCTGCCAAGTATTTCTGATTCTGTACTTGCATCAGAACGGACATTTAACAAATTCGCTGTTACATAATACACATCTTTTGTAAACTCCGCACTTACAAAGACTTCTTTACCATTTAAATCAATTTTGGACCATCCTTCTTCCGTATGTATAACCTTTAACTTTTCTCCTTCTTTTACTTTTTTGACAACTTTTGATTCCGTAGTCGGTTTTTCACGTACGTTGAGTACATCTGCTGTTACGATTGTTTCTGCAGTAGCAACTGTGGTAAATGTCCCCATCCCAAAAACTGTTGCTGTAGCTGCGCCAATTATTTTTTTCATAGTAGCCTCCATTACGTTTTTTTGACTTCTATTATATCAAATGCTTCCATAAAATCAGGTATTTTCACAGAATATCAAAACTTTTGTAACAATATATTAATACTACTTAATATATTGTTGTTCAAAACATCCTTTTTCTTCAAGAATATCAAATTTATAGATTTGCGTTCTATACATAAAAAATCACCTCATCATATATAAAATGAGGTGAGCGAAAGGCTATTTGTTTAAGAATTTCTACAGTTATCTTTCTTGATTATCATAATATGTTTTATCTGCATATTTTTTATCATTTCCTTTTAAATACGCTAAGATTATTTTTGGATTTTTAACTAAAGTCCAATCTCCATATGTATCAAATCTTCTGCACGAAGTTATCATTCCATTTTTTATTGTACCGAACTTCTTATTTTGTTGTTTTCCCCATTCTTTTAACCGTTTTGCAAAATCTGCATCTTCTGCCATAAGCATATTTTCATTAAATCCATTAATCGCCATAAAGTCTTTTCTATAGCACCAAAAAATCCCGACAGATATAGCGCCGTACTTAAAAAATAATGGGATTATTATTAACAATGCGGAAACAAATATTCCTAAAGATATTCTTTCAAACTTACCAGTTACCCCGCCGCCAATATATTTACCTGAAACTAAATATTTGTCTACGTTAGACAAAAAAGACTCTGTCATTTGCGTATCAGCATCTATAGTAATGATTATTTCTCCAGTAGCTATCGCGGCTCCTGCATTTCGGATTTTTGATAAATTTTTATCGTCATTTTTTAATGTAATACAGTTATACCCCTTTGCTATTTCTTCTGTTTTATCTGTACAACGATTTAAAACCACTATCACTTCAGTTTGATCTTTATATACTTCCGCTGCCTTTGAAATTGAATCTAAACATTTTCCAATGTACTTTTCTTCATTATGCGCAGGGATTATAATAGAAAACTTTATATCTTTCCTTAAATCGTTTCCTGAAGATTCAGTCATTCCTTTCATGACACACCCCTTTTTATAAAATGAATTTTCACTCTATATAACATATATTAATATTTATGAGTCTGTATTATAAAAACTAAAAATATGCTAAAAGTCACTTAGAATTCTTCTATTAAAACAAAATTAAACAATAGTTTTATACTACATAGTTATCGCGATTCCTGCCAAAAACAAACTTACGATCGCTAAAAATTTTGTGCCGACTATAGCCCCTCTTAAATGAAACTTATAGTCTTTGTATCCTTTCATGCCTTCTGTACTAGGAATAACAACAAATCTTGGGGTAATCCAGCAACAGATGAGCCAATCCAGTATAAATAAATCTACTACATTAAAAATCATTAAAATACCAAAAGTATGTAAATAGGCATCAATATATAATAATTTTTCATGTTTATGTAATATATATGTAGAAACGAAAGGAGTACCGAAAAGAATAGCATTATATGCAATGTTAAAATAAATCGTTTGCTTTTTTTCATGAATCGATTTTGGAAAAACTACCTTTTGAATATCTTTCGGATACTCAGTTAACGAAAGACGAGGATTATAATATAAAGATCCTAAAATCATTACGGATAATACAATAGACATAATGACACCAACGTACATCATTTGCTCAAATGAACTCATAAGCACCATTCACCCTTTTCTGTATTCGCTCCATAGTACACGTACTTAATTACTTATTGTATGTACCGCATCAATCAAAAATTATCAATTCACTTTATCAATCATTTTATAATTGAAATTATGATTTACTTATCATTTATCTTTTCTGAAGAACAATAAAAATTAGTTTGGAAGAATATTATGTAAAAGCTATATTTTACTAAATTTAAAGAAATAGATTTTAATTTATATTTCCAACTCGTATCAAATAAAGAAGTAACGGCGCAAATTACCGAACATGCTATTCCATTAGATGAAGCGAAAAATGACTTTACAAGGCTGTTAAAGCGCAATGAAAACCATCAACTATTCGGTTCTTATAAAGTATATGATTCTATTACAAATGAGTATATTGCTCTTGGACATGTTACGGTAAACGAGGATAATGTAAAAGAAGCTGAAATTGGTTATATGATTTTGCCAGAGCACTGGGGAAGAAGATATGGTAGCAGTATTGCAAAGGAACTCATCAATATAGAGAAGTAGACCGATATAAACGTACTAAAAGCAATTATCAATCCAAGTAATATCCTCTCTCGCAAAATTTTAATACATATAGGTTTTACATGCGAGAAAGTTTGTGAGATTGATGGGTTGCCTGGGGAGATATTATGTACATATATTTAACTAAATAAGAGGAGATACTACTAGTAGTATCTCCTCTTCCTCTTAGCCATCATCTCATGAAATGGTGGCTTTTTCTATTTACCATTATTCATAATTTCAAATTGAAGTCTACGTTATTTATAGCAGACAATCAATCTTCCTACTATACAATAGAAAACATCATATACACTCCAACTACGAAGAATACAGCTAATGTCTTAATTATCGTAATACCAAAAATCTCTTTATAAGCTTCCCGGTGCGTTAATCCGGTAACTGCAAGTAAAGTTATAACCGCTCCGTTATGAGGTAAAGTATCCATACCTCCTGCCGCCATTGCAATTACACGATGTAGCACATCTAACGGAATATCAAAGTTCGCTGCCGCTTCAATATATTTTTCTGCCATTAAACCTAGTGTAATACTCATTCCACCTGATCCTGATCCTGTCAGTCCGCATAATATATTTGTCATGACCGCTCCACTAATTAAAGGATTTGAGAAAGTCCCCGTTAAATAGTTTTGAATCATGACAAATCCAGGTAAAGCTGCTATTACGGCACCAAATCCATATTCAGCTGCAGTGTTCATAGATGCTAAGATTGAACCACTTACACCCACACTTGTAATAGATTGAAAATGCTCTTTTACCGCTTGGAAGTTTAATAATATAGCTGACAATATTCCAATAAGAAGTGCCATTTCCACTGACCAAATCCCCACGACTTGTCCCATATCTATTGTTCCGTACTCCTTCAAACCTATGGATGCAAAATCAAATCCCTTTGTATACCAAACAGGAATGAATTCTGTAAAGACTTTATTCATCACTCCAACCAGTACAAGCGGAAGAAATGCTATCCAGTAACTAACTGGAATTACATCGCTGGAAGCAATCGGGTTTTGTACCAATTGCGCGCTAGTTGTAGCAGCCATCTCAGAAGTAGCACCGCCTTTTCCGAAATACCCTTCTCCCTTAGCAGCAGCCTTCTTACTGCATCTTTCCAAATATAACATACCACATATAAAAATAAACAGTGCTCCTATAATCCCTAATGTAGGAGCGGCATAAATATCTGTTTTAAAGAACGTAGTTGGAATAACATTTTGGATTTGAGGCGATCCAGGAAGTGAATCCATCGAAAACGTAAATGCACTGAATGCAATTGTTGCAGGAATGAGACGTTTCGGAATATCCGCCTCACGAAATAATTGCGCCGCAAATGGATAAATCGCAAATACTGCGACAAATAAACTGACACCACTATATGTAAGAATGGCTCCCATTAATACGATGGAAAGAATTGCTCTTTTCACGCCTATAAAACGGATAATAATTTTCGCGATTTTTTCTGCTATTCCAGTGATTTCTACCACTTTACCGAATATCGCTCCAAGCAAAAATACAGGGAAATATAATTTTATAAATCCGACCATCTTCGCCATAAAAACATTAGAAAAGAATGGTAAAACATTCGCCGGTTCTGTTAAAAATACAGCGAGCAACGCACATAACGGAGCGAATAAAATGACTGAAAATCCTCGGTAAGCCACAAAAATAAGTAAGCCAAGCGATAACAATACAATCAATAAATCCATAACCCCAATCCCCCTCAATTATATGGATTTTTTAACTTTGTATCCTTTTCTGTTTGTATATATTTTAGTAATTCCTGCCAAAGGCAGGAATTACTTTTTTGCATATTATAGTTATAGCTTTTTATTTATGATGAAAAATTGGTGCCCTCTTTTCTATAAAGGCCTCCACTCCCTCTCTTACATCACTTGTTTGAAACACATGTCCGAAATTCTCAGCTTCTATTTTTAATCCCTCCTCAAGAGAAGCAGATAATCCCTTATTGATAGATTGCTTCATCAAGGATAAAGCAGGAAGAGAAAACCGAGCCATTTTCACAGCTAGTTCCTTCGCCTTATTCAGCGATTCGCCACGCGGAACAACATGATTCACCAACCCAACTCGCCAAGCTACTTCGGCAGTGAGTGGTTCACCAGTAAACATCATTTCTTTCGCACTTGCAGTTCCAATTAACCGTGGTAAACGTTGCGTTCCTCCTGCACCTGGAAACAAACCTAACTTCACTTCTGGAAGCCCGATTTGGGCGTGTTCTTCTATAATCCGTAAATCACATGATAAAGCTAATTCACACCCGCCCCCAAGCGCTAATCCGTTAATAGTAGCAATTACAGGCTTCGGCAATCTTTCTATTTTATTTAACGGATTCTGAAGCCACAATGATTTTTCCTCTGCATATCCACTCCCTTTCCCAATCCATTCCGGAAACGACTTAATGTCTCCTCCTGCAACGAAGGCCTTTTCTCCAGCTCCAGTTAGAAGTACAGCAATTACTTCATCATCCTGTTCTATTTCACCGACCACTACCGTCAGTTGCTCTATCACAGCAACGCTCAGTACATTCACAGGAGGATTATCAATGATAATCGTTGCGATCCCATCTTCTTTGGACCATGAAACAACCCGCTTATTTTCCAATCTAATCCCTTCTTTCCAATATGTAATAAGGTAAAATTAGCACATTAAATTGTTCTTTTAATTACATAACCGACCTGTTCGCGATCCCAAGCGCCACTGATTCCTTCCTCCTTCAGCTTGAACTTTTGAATCCGTTCCGTTGCGGTTTTTGGAAAAGTTTCACTGAACTGAACATAACGAGGTACCATGAAGTAAGCCATGCGTTCTTGACACCAATCTATAATCTCTTCATGGGACATCGTCTCTCCTTTCTTTATAATCACATATAATTTAACATCCTCTTCTCCCACTTCTGATGGGACACCGATGGCCGCCGATTCCATTACTTTTGGATGATTATTTACAACTTTTTCGATTTCCCAAGAGGAGATATTTTCACCACGCCTCCTGATACATTGTTTGATTCGATCGCAAAAATATAAGTAACCTTCTTCATCTAGATAACCACGATCTCCTGTATGGAACCATCCCTCCATCATCGCCTCTTCTGTTTTATCAAGCATTTTAAAATAGCCTTCCATGAACGCTTGCCCCTGTAAGGAACGAATAAAAATCTCTCCAATTTCACCAGTCCGTGCTTCATTTCCATCTTCATTGACAATTTTCGTCTCTACGTAAGAATATGGTTTTCCTATAGAAGGTGGCTTATTGGCATGCAATGGATTCGTTACACAAAAACCCGTCGTTTCAGTTAATCCGTAACCTTCCACAATCCGGACGCCAAACCGTTCCTCAAATGGCTTCCAAAACTCCTTAGGCGTAGCGGCGCAAGCCGTCACCCTTACTAAATTGTCATTATCGTCTTCCTTTACTGGCTGCTTGCAGAGAATAGGAATCATAGATCCTAAAGAATTAAAAATGGTTGCGCCATGACTTCGAATTTCATCCCAAAATCTAGAAGCACTAAAACGCTTACCAAGAGCAATCGTCGCATTGGAAGAAATAGATCCAAGTACTGTATGGGCCTGAGCGTTTATATGAAATAACGGAAGCGCTGTAAATAAGACATCTGTTAAACTTGCACCAACCATATAATTGGCAAATGACTGCGCAGAATTTACATATGCAGAATGACTTAACATGACCCCTTTAGGTAAGCCAGTTGTTCCTGAGGTATAAAGGATACTGTTAATAGAAGTGGAGGAAACAAATGTAGTTGGAAAGTGATGATTATTTGTATTTAGTACATCTTTCAATTCAATTACTGATTTATCTTTACCATCACCTGCAATGACCACGCTTTCATTTTTTCCGTAAGAAACAATTTGAATGTCCCTATGTATACATGACAAACAAGAGGCAATTTGAAGAACAAATTCCTTATCAACGATAATTAACTTACAATCAGAGTGAGATACAATATACTGTAAACCTTCTCCTTTTAAATGCACATTCAGAGGCACCGCAATTGCTCCCATAAAAGATAAAGCAAACCATACATCCAAATATTCAGGAGTGTTATGAAGCATAATACAAACCTTGTCTCCTTTTTGAATACCAAGCTCACAAAATCCCGCTATGGCTCTTGCAATTCGATTATAAAGCTCTTCATATGTAATCCTTTGTTCTTCAAATTGTAAATACACTTTACTTGGTGTTTTTTCGATACTTTGCATAATAAAATGCGGTAAACTTTGATTTTCCAGCATTGAATTCCATCCCCTTCCTGCTAAAATCCTTTTTATTTATATAGCAAGAAACATGCCAAAAATCGACTCATTCCCTATTCCCTTATTCCTTCGTACTCCCCCTTACATGTCTAATTTCACACGTCGCATTTGCGCTACAAATATTAGCAACCATGTCGCAACTATAAGAAAATGTCGCAAAAAAGAGACAATGTTTATTACTACAAACAAAAAAAGGGCCTATTTGCCCTTTACTTTCCTTCATGACATTTCATATTTTTCTATTTTTCGATATAAGCTGGCCCGATGAATTCCTAAAAGATCGGCTGCCTCTTTTATATTTCCAGCTGTTTTTTCCAAAGCTCTCGTAATCGCACGTTTTTCAGCGGATTCCACTTCCACCTGAAGTGAATAACTCCCCTCATCCTGCTCTTGATCCATCGTAATTATTTCGCGATACAACTCTTCTTCCAAATCTTTTTTCCGTAAATAGGCAGGAAGATGATGCACTTGAATAATCATTTCTTCTATAACATTCATCGCTCGTTCTAACACATTCTCTAGCTCTCTAATATTCCCTGGCCAATCATGCTCCATGAATATATCTCTTACTCTCTTATCCAATGAAAGAACGTTACTACCCAGCTCACCATTCAATTTCTTAATTAAAAATTCCGTTATATGTATCATATCTTCTTTTCTCTCTCGCAACGGAGGAATATCAATTTCAAACACATTCAACCTATAATATAAATCCTCCCTAAACTCCCCTCTTTGTACCATTTCACGGAGATTTCGATGTGTCGCCGCAATGAAACGGACATCAACCTTTTGAATTTTCGTACCTCCAATTCTTTCAATCTCTTTCTCTTGCAATACACGAAGCAACTTCACCTGCATATCCAAAGACATATCACCAATTTCGTCTAAAAACAATGTTCCCTTATCGGCTAATTCAATCTTTCCAGGCTTACCGCCTTTTTTCGCTCCTGTAAAAGCCCCTTCTTCGTATCCAAACAATTCAGCCTCCAAAAGCTCCCTTGGAATCGCAGCACAATTCAAACGAATAAATGTGCCACTAGCACGTGGACTTGCACGATGTACCGCATGTGCAAAGAGCTCTTTTCCTGTACCACTTTCTCCTCTTATCAAAACGGTAGACCGGCTTTTAGAAACCTTTAAAGCCATCATTTTAACTTCTTTCATTTTTGCACTCTCTCCTATAATGCTTTGAAAGGAAAGTCGCCCTTCTTGGAGCCGCTGTAATTCAGTTTGATAGTAAGATAACTTTGATTCCATTTCGCTAATTTGATCTCCCAAAGCTTTAAACTGCTGTATATCATGAAACATAATTTTACCAATTGCTCCAATAATCTTGCCTTCCTTTATGATAGGTATGCGCGTTGCAATTATATTCCGATTACTTATACGCTGGATATGTCCAATTTCCATCTGTCCCGTCTTTACGATAATATGCATCCTCGTATTCTCAACAACCTCCGTACAATGCTTTCCAATTGCTTCTTTCGGATCATCAATCCCTAAAAATTGTGCATAAGAACCACTTAAAAAATTGACAATTCCTTGTTCATTTACCCCTAGAATGCACTCAGACAGTAAATTTAGGGCACTTTCATATCGACTTATTATGCTTTCCAAAGACTGTATACTCTTCCCTTTGCTTTCCAGAATGACAATTGATCCGTATTCTGTCTCATTCTGATATACACGTGATTCATTCACAATTAAAACTTGGTTGCCACTCCTACATTCATACCTGTACAAACTATCATTTTGATTCACTACTAACTTTTTACGATCAGGAATAATCGCTGATATATGCTCACCTATTATTTCATTTTCTTTTTTATGTAACATACTACAGAATAGTTTGTTGCTATATGTGATGATTCCACCATGACTTATAACAGCAATTCCGTTATTCATTACCTGAAGAGCCTGACTAGTTACCTGCAAATTCATTCGTTCGTTCATATGCATTTGAAAGCCCCCTATCCAATTGTGCTCGTTCTCGCATGTATTATATATTCATTTTAAATATTTACTTTCCCTTGGTTTTTCCGTTTGAAGTTATAAATTCTTAAACTAGTAATATAGCTCATTAACCAGTGGCTTCTAATTATCTCATCGGCTATTTGCAACATGCAGCAGGGACATGTTTAACACTTACATTGGATACATAAAACAAATTTAATAAAAAGAAAAAACAGTTGACGGATTACCTTCTGTCAACTGTTTTTATTACGAATATTGGTGACGAAACCCATAATTGATAGATTTTCTTTAGCATAAAGTTCGATTTTCAAGATTCCAGCTAAACCATCTCCCATGCCCTTCTGTTTCTCCAACCGTTTCACGATATTCGTTTCCATTAATATAATAATCAATATGAAGGTCCCGGTCCCACATGTTGTTATACAGGTGGAATACATCACGTTTTGCACCGATTTCTTGCACTTGTTTCTCTAACTTACGTTTTACTTGTTCAGGTATTTGATTTGCGACGTGTGTATGGAAAATACAGATTACAGCATCTTCACTTATTCGTTCAATAATAGATGGTAATAGCTCCACACCGTCTCCTTCTATTAATTGGACAGATTCATTTTTCACTAAAGATGCGGCTTGATCAAACATTTCAAGTCTTTCTTTATGTTCTGGCCAAATGAGTGCACGTAGCCATAAATAATCTTCATCACTATGTAAATCATTTACATGCAAGTCTAGTCCAATTCTTTCTATGACAGATGGACTTTCTTTTAGAAAATAAGGCACATTCGCCCCTCTTATTTCAGAAGTTAAATGTACATTCGAATTTATATTTCCGTATGTTTCATCTGTCCCGTACGAATAGCTATATTGGTCCCAGAACAGTTGTAATCCAGAACTTGTGCCAATTTCGATTAACGCTAACGGCTTTTTCACTTTATTAAATATGTAACAGAAACTTGGGTATAAGTATGCACATCGCCTTACTTCATTCGTTTGAACGAGTTTCGTTTGTAATAAAGTAATGATTTCTTCTCGGTACTCTTTACAGAAATTTTTAAAATGATCAAAAGCTTGATCTAAATTTGTATTCGTATTTTCAACTAAGCTACTATAATACGTTTTTACATGATGTTCTTTCCCTGTTAGTAATAAATAATGTACGGCTCCTAATAGTAAGTTTGGGACTGGTTGGCCTGCTTGAGCGTAGGAAGATAGTGTAAGTACTTCCTCATCTTCAGCAATTTGTATTGATAAGTATTCATATAAGTCACTTGACCCTTTACATTCCTTTATTGAAAAATTTCGAAATAAGTTTGCGATTTGTTCTTGTGTACGCATTGGTATCCCTCCTTTTTAATATCACAGAATAATCTTACTATTTAAAGCGCAGAAATTCCATAAAAAGGTATCAAATCTCCCCACTTTCGTATACGTAAGCTTTTTCGGGATAATTTCAAACTGTAATTTTTTTCTATTTACCACCTTAAAAGAGCTTGTTAAATAAGATTTTTGGCGAATAAAACGTTAAATAGTTTAAAATTATCAGATAACACTAGATATTTTAGTCTATTAATTATTATAATAGAGTATGAGATGGTTATATAATTGAGACAAAAAAGGTAAATACCTAGGTGGGGCCTAGGCGGTGTTTTCTTTTTACGGCTTAGATATAGTGAACACCTATTCTTTTTTGCCAATATAGGGGATGGAGAGATTATCATGAGCAACATGCAGCAAAAAACAGACGTTATCTTAATTGGTGCAGGAATTATGAGTGCAACGTTAGGCTCATTACTAAAAGAATTAGCACCTGAATGGGAAATTAAAGTTTTTGAAAAACTCGCAAGTGCCGGGGAAGAAAGCTCTAACGAATGGAATAATGCAGGTACAGGGCATTCTGCGCTATGCGAACTGAACTATACTTCCGAAAAATCTGACGGATCTATAGATATTAGTAAGGCTGTAAAAGTGAATGAGCAATTCCAGCTTTCAAGACAATTTTGGGCATATCTTGTAAAAAGCAAATTAATTCGCAATCCACAAGATTTTATTATGCCTCTACCTCATATGAGTTTAGTACAAGGCGAAAAAAATGTTGAGTTTCTAAAAAACCGTTTTGAAGCGCTTTCAAAAAATCCACTGTTTCAAGGAATGGAATTTTCCGATGCTCCTGAAACATTAAAAAAATGGCTTCCACTCATTATGGAAGGACGTACACCTAACGAACCGATGGCTGCAACGAAGATTGACTCTGGAACAGACGTTAACTTCGGTGCATTAACTCGTATGTTGTTTGATTACTTACAAACGAAAAATGTCGAGCTAAACTACAAACATAGTGTCGAAAATATTAAACGCACGAAGAATGGTTTGTGGGAAGTGAAAGTACACGATATGAATAGTGGTAAAATTGAGCATCATACTGCAAAATTCGTCTTTATCGGCGGCGGTGGCGGTAGTCTACCTCTACTACAAAAGACTGGCATTCCTGAATCAAAACATATCGGTGGATTCCCAGTAAGCGGACTATTTATGGTATGTAAAAACCAAAAAGTTGTCGAGCAACATCATGCAAAAGTATACGGTAAAGCTAAGGTTGGCGCTCCGCCAATGTCTGTTCCTCACCTTGATACGAGATATATAGACAATAAAAAAGCTTTACTATTTGGACCGTTCGCAGGGTTCTCTCCTAAGTTCTTAAAAACTGGCTCAAACCTTGACTTAATTGGTTCTGTAAAACCAAATAACGTCTTAACGATGTTAGCTGCCGGTGTAAAAGAAATGGGATTAACAAAATACTTAATTCAGCAAGTTATGTTATCACATGAAAAACGTATGGAAGAATTACGCGAATTCATTCCGAACGCGAAAAGTGAAGATTGGGATATTGTAGTTGCTGGTCAGCGTGTACAAGTAATTAAAGATACTGATGCTGGCGGTAAAGGAACACTTCAATTCGGTACAGAAGTTGTTAGTGCGGCTGATGGATCAATCGCAGCGTTACTAGGTGCATCACCAGGTGCTTCTACTGCTGTTCACGTCATGCTTGAAGTATTAGAAAAATGTTTCCCAAGCCGTATGGTAGAATGGGAAGGGAAAATAAAAGAAATGATCCCTTCTTACGGCATTTCACTGACAGAAAATCCAAGATTGTTCCAAGACCTACACACTTCGACTGGTCGTACACTTGGATTAAATGAAAAAGAAACAGTTCATAACTAATGAAGAAATAAAAAAACGTCCGATATATTCGGACGTTTTTTCGTTACTAGAAATTATATTTATCAATATTCTCTTTCGTAAATACAACTCGCTCTGGCAATACGATAATTCCGTTTCCTTCTGCCTCATAATCGTAACCTTGGATAGAGTTTGGTTCTACTTTCACTTTTCCGATTCCTTTTACTTCGAAGCTATCCCCTACTTTTAACTTCTTCCCTTTTACTACTATTTCATTTGCTACATACGTTGCAAGTGCGCCTTGCTGTTTTACATCCCATAATCCAAATTGTTGCACTGTTCCTCGTTTTACGTAATCACGCATAACGTTTGGTGTAGAGAAGCCAGTTACGGCTACTTTTCTATCCATTTTCAAATTCTCAGCCGCTTGTGCCATCGCTGGTAGTGCCGTTGCATCCGGGCAAATGACTGCATTAATATCTGGGTACGTTTTTAATATGTTCTCCCCTACTGATAAAGACTTTTGCGCATTATTTTCACCGTATTGCGTCGTTACAATTTCCCAGTTCGGATATTTCTTTTTAATAATTTCTTTCGCTTTCGTTACCCATTGGTTTTGATCCGTTACTGTTGGACTAGAATAAAAGAAGGCTACTTTTCCTTTATCTCCAATTTGCTTTGAAGTCATTTCAATTAATAAATTAGCAAGTTGGTCTGGTGTTCCTTGGCTTATATAAAATGAACGGTCTTTCGGATTCACATCAGAGTCCCATGTTAACACCGTCATCCCTTTTTTCTTAGCTCGTTGTAATGATTGTGATAGACCATCTACCGATGTAGATGAGACCATAAGTGCATCATAGTTTTGATTAATAAAATTGTTTATATATTTCACTTGCCCTGATACGCTTGCTTCAGAGGGTCCATCATATTTCACTTGTACGCCTAGTTTATCTCCCATCTCTTTTGCTCCTTCACCGCCCGATGTAAAGAAGCCAACTCCAGTTAGTTTCGGGATAAATGCAAATTTCACATCATCTGCGTTCTTCTTATCTGCCGTTTGACTAGAGCAAGCTATTAAACCAATTAAACAAATGCACACTATTAATAGAATCCCCAGTTTTCTCTTCATGACATTTCCCCCTTATGCAAGTTCTTTCTTTTCCACGGTGTGAATTAATGTAATTTGAAATGTCTCATAATAACTGAAAGAATAAGAATAATACCAATAACTACGTTAGATTGTTCATTTGTTAAACCCGTCATTTGCAAGCCATACTGCATTAGCCCTATAAAAATACTCGCCAGTACTGTACCGATAATGCTTCCTTTTCCCCCTGTAATAAGTGTCCCGCCTAATACGACTGCTGTAATGATTGGTAAAATCGTTTCACTTCCCATATCAGCACGTGCGGAACCGAAATATGCAGTTAAGAAAGCGCCTCCTAATCCACCTCCTAACCCGGAGAGTATGTAAGCAATGATGACTACTTTTTTCGTTTTGATCCCAGTGTATTTTGCTGCGTTTTCGTTCGCTCCTGTTAATTTTACGTGGCGCCCATATACAGTTCGGTGAAATAATAAAGTACATAAAACTGTTAATACGATCAGTATCCATAATAAATTCGGTATCCCTATAAAACTACCATTTGCCAGTTGTACAAATTCTTCAGGTAAACCACTTATCCCTTCATATCCAGAAGCACCTGCCCCTCCTGAAATGACGAGTGCAATTCCGCCGTATAAAAACATCGTTCCAAGTGTAACGACAAGTGGCTCTACATCTGTCATTTTTATAATGATTCCGTTTAAAGCTCCTGCTAAACAACTGATTATAAGAGCTATTATGACCGCTAGCAAAATAGGTATTCCATTCATCCAAAGTACACCGATCAAGATCGAAGTGAGCCCCATTATTGAGCCGACCGATACATCAATTCCTCCTGTTACAATAACGAAAGTCATTGGTATCGCCGCGATTGCGATAAAAAGAAAATCATTTGTACTAAAAAGGAGATTACTAATATTTAAGAAATCACTATTTATAAAACTAAAGAGAATGAATTCTAAAAGAAGTAATACGATTAGAACACCTTCCCATCTGTATAAATACTTCATAGATTCATCCTCCTTTCTGCCTTCCACTTTTTCATAACACTATCTAATATGACGATTAGTAATAATAAGAAACCTGAAATAGCATTATTCCAAAATGCTGGTATTTTTAAAAAGACGAGTGAACTGCTTATCGCCTCTAAAAATATCGCTCCTAATACAGCTCCAACTATAGAACCCGTTCCTCCTTTTAAATGAACTCCCCCTAGTACCGCAGCTGCGATAACCTGTAGTTCTATACCCGTTCCTGTTTGATTTGGAACGAATCCGATATTCATAACAAATATACAACCAGCAAGCGCAGCGCTTATGCCTGAAATCATAAACGCATATATCTTCACTGTATTAACAGGTATACCAATGAGTCTCGCGCCATCTTCATTATCACCTACCGCATAAAAGTATCTTCCCAATGGCAGTTTACTTAAAAAAAAGTATAGTAGTAGTAAAATAATAAGAACAACCCATACAATTATGGGCAAACCAAGTATGACGATAGATGACAGTTGCTTAAAATCGTTTGGAATATCTTCAATCCACTTTCCGCCTGTGAAAATTAACATCGCACCTCTAATGACCCCTAACATACCTAATGTCATAATAATAGCTGGTACCCGAAACCTCGCAACGCCAATCCCATTTGCGAATCCTATAATAGCACCAAGTAAAATAGCAGCCGTAATAGACAAGAATGCATGATATCCATCCGTTAACAACATCCCGCAAACCGCTGCACTTAATCCCATAATCGAGCCAACTGATACGTCTATATTTTTCGTAAATAAGACGAACGATTGGCCAATTGCTATCACGACTAAAATAACGCTTGATTTCATCATTAAAGATAACGAGTTAAGCTGAACGAAACTTGGATTTATCATTCCGACAATGGCAATGTAAATGAGTAATAACAGTATGATAGATGTTTCGTGCATTTTATACACACGTTTCATTCCGTTACACCTCCGTATGCTAGACGTGTAACTGCTTCTACATTTATTTGTTCTTTCTCCAGATGAGAAACAAATTGTCTATTTCGCATTACATATACACGGTTTACTAATTGAACAATTTCTTCAACATCTGAAGAGATTAATAAAATTGCGAGTCCTTCCCTTTTCATTTTTTCTATCGTCTCATATACTTCAATCCTTGCTTTCGCATCAATTCCGCGTGTCGGTTCATCAAGAATAATAATTTTCGGATTACACGCAAGATATTTTGCCAGCACGACTTTTTGCTGATTACCTCCCGATAAAGATGCTAGAACTTCATCCATGCTTCGTACAACAATTCGAAACTGTTCTATATACGACTTCAATAAAGCGCTTTCTTTTTCTTGATTAATGAAAAAGCGACTATTCTGATGTAAACTTGCTGCAGTCATATTTTCTTTAACTGATGCAATTGAGAAAATCCCATTTCTTGCTCTATCCTCTGGCACATAAACTAGTCCTTCGCTTAGTCTTTTATGCAAAGAGCATGAATCAATTGATTTTCCTTCTAATAAAATAGAACCTGATTTTATAGACTTCAATCCAAATATGGTTTCTGCTAATTCCGTTCTGCCTGATCCAACAATGCCAGCAATACCTACAATCTCTCCAGCATGTACAGTAAATGATATATTTTCGAATGCGTGACTCGTTACATTAGTTACTTCTAATATTTTTTTCGTTTCTTTTGAATCTCGCACTATTTCTCTTTTCTCTTCTTGTTTATATCCTTTTGGCAATAACCCCTCCATCAACATGTCATATGTATAGTCACATACATCACCTTGGCTTACAATCATTCCATCACGTAATATCGCTACTTTGTTGGCAATTTCAAAGATTTCTGGAAAGCGATGCGTAATATATATCATTCCAATTCCTTTTTCTTGTAAACTTTTCATCAGCACAAAAAGACTCTTTATTTCGTGAGTTGTTAATGTCGATGTTGGCTCATCTAAAATAAGAATCTCGGCTTCCCGTATTAATCCTCTAACGATTTCTACTAACTGTTGCTGCGCAATGGATAGTGATTCTCCTAGTTCTTTAAGATCAATATCCCACCCTAAACTGTCCATCAATTGCTGAATCTTTACTTTTAATTCCTTTTCCTTCCCTTTTAGTCCGATACATATATTTTCTTCAATGGTCATATGCGGAAAAATGAGTGGTTCTTGTGGTACTAAGTAAATCCCGTCTCGGTGTGCTTCTTTCGGATTTACAAACTGTTTCCTCATTCCTTTTACATACATTTCTCCACTATCATACGAATATAACCCCGTTAATATTTTCATTAATGTTGATTTTCCAGCACCATTTCCTCCAACTAAAGCGTATATATCGCCACGCTCTACTTGTAAGTTCACTTCTTTTAGCACAAGTTGATTTGAAAACGCCTTACTCATTTTCTTTACTTGTAATAAGGGTACGCTCTCCACATGATGTCACCTACCTCTATTCAGAACATTTTTTGAGAAAATGATTATTTGTTCTACTTGTTTTGTAGCATTGTATATTCCTTTTTTCATATCTAGAACACTTTTTTCACCAGACAATTAATCGTTTCAACTGGAATAAACAAAATATATGGCACATATGTTTAAGCAGTGGTCAATTGTTGAAAGGGATGAAGAGTATGACACAGCTGAACTTTGAAGAGAATTTATTAACGAAAGTAGCTTGGTACTATTATAAAGACCAATTAACACAACAGGAAATTGCTTCGCTTCTTCACATTTCAAGAAATAAAGTCGTCCGATTATTAGATAAGGCACGCAGTGAAGGTATCGTTACATTTCACGTAAAAGGAACTGGTTTACACTGTTTAAGTATTGAGCGTGACCTAATGAAAAAATTCCACTTAAAAGATGCTTTTATTATCCCTACTCCAATAAACAATTATCACGCTTCTCTCGGAAAAGCTGCTGCACAATATTTAGAAACTCAGCTCCAGCAAGGTGATTTACTCGGCATTGGCTGGGGCGAAACGATTAGCAAAATGCTAGAAAACATTCATTTTGAAAGCTCTATTAATCTTTCAATCGTAACGCTAACTGGCGGAGTAAATCACTATCTTCCAAGAAAACAAAACTATTTACACTACCTGCAAGGCGATCTTCACATTATCCCTACGCCGTTTCTAGCATCTACAACCGAAATGGCACAAAGTATTCTATCAGAACCGAGTGTAAAAGATATGCTTCATGTCGCCTCACTTGCCCATACAGCAGTTGTCGGTATTGGAGGATTATCTCAAGACGCTACGATTGTAAAGGAAGAAAAGTTAACGCTACGTGAGATGACATATATTCGTAGTCAAAACGGAGCTGGTGATATTTTAGGGCAGTTTTATAATACGAATGGTGATTTATTAAAGCTCCCACACCATAATCGACTAATTGGTACGCCGCTCTCGATTCTGCGCAAAATGAAACATGTCGTTGGTGTTGCTGGAGGTACAGAAAAGATAGATGCAATTTATGGTGCCTTAAAAGGAAAGTTCATTCACACATTAATTACCGATGAGGAAACGGCCCTCTCCTTATTACGAAAGGATGGTGATTGTTAATGTCTCATTTATTAGCTTTTGATGCTGGTACAGGAAGCATTCGAGCTGTTCTTTTTGATTTACTAGGTAATCAAATTGCAGTCAGCCAAAAAGAATGGGTTCATAACACAGATCCTCTTTACCCAGGTTCTATGAATTTTGATGTAATAGAAAACTGGAAGCTAGTACAACAATGCACGAAAGAAGTTTTACAAAGAAGTAATGTCTCACCCTCTTCTATTCAAGCTATTAGCGCTACTAGTATGCGAGAAGGTTTTGTTTTATATGATAAAGGTGGGCAAGAAATATGGGCTTGCGCAAATGTTGATGGGCGCGCATCCGCTGAAGTTAGTGAACTAAAAGAAATTCGGTCACATCTTGAAGAAGATTTATATACAAGATCTGGGCAAACTTTTTCATTAGGTGCTTTACCCCGCCTACTTTGGATTAAAAAACATGAACCAGACGTCTATAGCAATATTCATTCTTTTACGATGTTAAACGATTGGATTTTATATAAATTAAGCGGCGTACTGCAAATCGATCCTTCAAACGGATGTACATCCGGTATTTTTGACCTACAAAATAGAGTATGGGATAACGATGTCGCTATCAAGTGCGGTTTAACATTGCCATTTTCACCAATAGTAAATGAAGCTGGTACAGTAATTGGTAACGTCACAAAAGAGTGTGCAGCATTAACTGGATTACGTGAAGGAATTCCTGTCGTAGCCGGGGGCGGAGATGCTCAAATGGCATCGCTCGGAACTGGAGTCGTGAAACCGCATCAAACGTTAATATGCGGAGGTAGTTTTTGGCAACAAGAAGTGAATGTTACTGAGCCAATAACGGATCCATGTGCTGCAATTCGTATAAATTGTCACGTCGTACCTAACCTATGGCAATATGAAACGATTGCCTTTTTCCCAGGACTCGTTATGCGCTGGTTTCGAGACGCTTTTTGCCAAGAGGAAAAGAAACTTGCTGACAAACTCGGTGTAGATGCTTATGAATTACTAGAAGAACAAGCAAAAGACGTACCTGTCGGCTCACATGGCATTATCCCTACCTTTTCAAACGTAATGAACTACATTTCTTGGCGTCATGCCGCACCTTCTTTTTTAAATTTAAGTTTAGATGCTGACAAATGCGGAAAAAAAGAACTGTTCCGTGCTATTGAAGAAAATGCTGCCTTCGTTACACTTGGCAACTTACAATTAATAGAAAATCTCACAGGGACATTCCCTTCTGAAGTCATTTTTGCTGGCGGTGCTGCTAAAGGAAAACTATGGCCACAAATTTTATCAGACGTACTCGGTATCCCTGTAAAAGTACCAGTTGTGAAAGAAGCAGCTGCTTTAGGAACTGCGATTGCTGCTGGAGTTGGTGCTGGCATATATTCATCTATGGAAGAGACTGCCGAACAGTTTGTACAGTGGGAGCAAACATTTGAACCAGTTACTGAAAATCACGAACTATATAAAGAGTTCTATGAAACTTGGAAAACTGTGTATGACAGTCAGCTCGCTTTAGCTGATAACGGGCTCACCTCACATATGTGGATTGCGCCTGGTGCACTGTAACATATTACATAAAGGAGTGAACTGTATGTTAAAAGCGAATGAAAATGACTTCTCCTATCGCTTCGGTGATAACGGACCAAAATATTTAATACAAGGTCCGAATATTGATCTTGGCCTTGTTGTCATTCAGCCTGGGCAAGAGTTTCAAAACCATTATCATACGACGTGCGAAGAGGTCTTTTATGCATTAGAAGGTGAAATAGATTTCTATGTAAATAACGAAAGAGTTCCAATGAAACAAGGTGATGTCCTGCAAGTTCGTCCTCATGAATCTCACTATCTTATTAACCATTCTGACAAACCTTTTAAAGCAGTTTTTATTAAGTCACCACATTTACCAAATAAAGATACGGTACAAACGGAAAATCCAACATTAACGAAGGAGTGATTTGAAATGACTTGGGGATTTAAAAATAGATTAAATACAATTTTACCTGATGGCAGAGCGGTTATGTTAGCGATAGATCACGGCTACTTTTTAGGACCAATTCATGGGCTAGAACAACCACTTGAAACAGTTAAAAACTTACTTCCTTATACGGATTCCCTCTTTTTAACGCGCGGTGTACTTAGTTCCTGTATTCCTGAAAACTGCAGCACACCAATGGTTATGCGTGTATCAGGCGGAGCTACTGTCGTCGGTAAAGACTTAGCGAATGAAACAATTGTTACACCTGTAAAAGAAGCAGTAAAACAAAACGCAATTGGCGTCGGTGTTTCTGTTTTCGTCGGATCAGACTATGAAACACAAACCGTATCAAATCTCGCAAATGTAGTTTCAGAAGCTCACGATTATGGTCTGCCAGTACTCGGCATTACCGCAGTTGCGAAAGAATTACAAAAACGTGAAGCACGCTTTCTAGCACTCGCTTCCCGTGTATGCGTTGAAATGGGTGCTGACATTATTAAAACGTATTACTGCGAAGGATTCGAAAAAATAACGAGTACTTGCCCTGCCCCAGTTGTAATCGCTGGTGGTCCAAAACTAGATTCAATTGAAGACGCATTAAACATTACGTACAATGCACTGCAAGAAGGCGCAATCGGCGTAGACATGGGCCGAAACATATGGCAATCTGAACATCCTGCTGCGATGATTCAAGCGATTCATGGTATTGTGAAGAATGGATTGAATGTGAAAGAGGCGCTGGAATTATATGATGATGTAAAAAACTAAGGTAATAGATAGAGTATTACACTTAAATAAATACAAAATCAATATTTACCATAATAAGGAAAAGCCCATATGTAACATATGGGCTTTCTCAGGCTGTGGAGAAAGTCTTCTCCACAGCCTGTTTTTGTGTCTGAGCCTCTTTTTATGTGTCAACACTGATAAAAAGAGGAAAAGGAGAGATTT
>NZ_JBTREW010000022.1:0-90541 GCF_054823925.1 Bacillus sp. F9_6S_D1_P_5
TTCTAAATTCTATGATTTTATATTGTTTTCTTTCACTAAAATCAAAAAAGATTCCGGAGTGTTGGGAACCCCTTCAGGGTTTCCCAACACTCTGACGATGAATTCTCATCGTCTTTTTTATTTATCTCATTGCCTGAGCAACCTCTCTACGTACACGTCTTCCTTTTCCGTGCGGAATACAAAGTGGCGTCCCAAATAACGGATCCGTACTAATTTGACATTCCATTCGGAATACATCACGTACTAGTTTCTCATCTACTACTTCTTCTGGCTTACCTTGTGCATATATTTGTTTATCTTGAATGGCTACAATATTATCTGCATAACGGCATGCTAAATTTAAATCGTGTAATACCATAACAATTGTTCTTTGTTCTGTTTCATTTAATTCGAATAATAAATCTAGCACTTCAATTTGGTGGGTCATATCTAAATAGGTAGTAGGCTCATCCAATAAAATAATATCTGTATCTTGTGCAAGCGTCATTGCAATCCAAGCACGTTGTCGTTGTCCACCTGAAAGAGCATGCACATCACGCTCAGCAAATTCTGTCATACCTGTTGCTGCAAGGGCTTTTTGTACCATTTCCTCATCTTTTTCTGACCATTGCTTCAGCCATGTTTGATATGGATAGCGTCCTTGCTTTACAAGTTGCAATACTGTAAGCCCTTCTGGTGCTTGCGGTCCTTGCGGTAAAATTGCCATTTGACGAGCGATTTGCTTCGTTTGCATACTTTGAATGGCTTGATTATCTAATAAAATGTCACCAGTTGTTGGTTTTAGTAATCTAGCTAGTGAGCGCAATAATGTTGATTTCCCGCAACCGTTAGAACCGATAAAGATTGTAATTTCGCCTTTTGGAATTTCTAAATTCAACTCATCAATAATAATTGTTTCACCATAAGACAATGTCAAACGTTTCGTTTCCAATGCTTTTTGCATATTCATCTCCCTTTATGAATTCCGACTTTTATAAAGTAAATAAATAAAATAAGGTGCACCAATTGCTGATGTAAATACCCCTGCTGGAATTTCAAGTGGCGTGAAAACCGTACGCCCAATTAAATCTGCAGCAAGTACTAAAATTGCACCAACGATTGCCGCAACTGGGAGTAATGCACCGTATAAAGAACCAACTAGTCTTCGTGAAATATGAGGGGCCATTAAACCGACAAATCCAATTCCTCCGGCAAAGGCAACTGCTCCACCAATTAAAGCTGTACTAAGTAATAACATGAATATGCGTGACTTCGTTAAAGGGACACCAAGTCCTACCGCAATATCATCCCCTAGCTCTTGCGCATTTAAATGTCTAGCAGCTATAAATGATATTACCGTTAAAATGAGAACCCACGGCGCAAGCACCATAACGTTTTGCCATGAAGACCCGTAAACGGTGCCTGTAATCCATACATTCGCTTGACTCGCTTGGTAAATTGGCGCTAACAACATAAACAAAGTCGTTGCCGCTTTCGTTAATGCCCAAAAGCCAACACCAATTAAAACAAGACTAATCGGTGATAATCCGTCATTTCTCCATGCAAATAAATATACAAAAAGTGCTACAATCGTTGCCCCAACAAAAGCTGCTAACGGCATATAATGAATGCTTACAGTTAGCGCATTATTTTTATCACTAAATATAGCTAAAAATAATACAACAGCAACACTTGCACCACCTGTAATCCCGATAATATCAGGAGAAGCTAGTGGATTTCGAACGAGACCTTGTAAAATACATCCTGCTACAGCAAGTGCAATTCCTACAAGGATGGCAATTAAAATACGCGGCATACGAAACTTATTTACAACCATATTTGACATCGCATCGCCATTTCCAGTGATCGCTTGCCATACATCATAAGGAGCAATTTTCATGTCTCCCATACCTGCACTCGCAAAAAATAATCCTATTAAAACAACTAATAAACTGAATAAGACGAGACAAGCTCGTTTATACATTAAAAACGAGAGCCCGCCTTTTCCTATACGAAACGGAATATACTTCTTCATTTGCTAAGCCCTCTCTTACGTGCAATATAAATAAAGAACGGTGCACCAATAAATGCTGTCATAACACCTACAGGTACTTCTTGTGGCATAATGACATATCTTGCTGCTATATCAGCTAAGATTAATAGTATTGCGCCTAACAAGCCGCTATACGGTACTCTCCATCTGTGATCGACCCCAACAAGAAATCTGGCAAAATGCGGGGTAATAATTCCAATAAACCCAATCGGACCAGCGACCGCAACTGAACCACCAGATAACAAAACAATTATAAGTAACACGAATGATTTCATTAAAATTGTTCGTTGCCCAAGTCCTTTTGCAACATCTTCCCCCATCATCAATGTATTTACTTTCCCTGCCATCATAATAGATGCAATCCAGCCTATTAATAAATATGGGAATACAGATTGTAAAATTTCTAACTTTCTTCCTTGCACAGATCCGGCAAGCCAAAATAATACTTCTTCAAGCGCCTTTTCATTTAAAACAAGTAATCCTTGTGTTAATGATGAAAATAACGCACTAATTGCGACCCCTGCTAATGTTAATTTAAGAGGCGTTGTCCCCTCTTTTCCTAAAGAACTAGAAGCAAATACAAATACAGCTGCAACTGCTGCCCCTAAGAAGGCAATCCACGTGAAAGCTGATAATGATGTCACGGAAAAAAGAACAATTGCTACAACTATGAAGAAAGCAGCACCTGAATTTAATCCAATAAAATCCGGAGAAGCAAGTGGATTCTTCGTTAAAGTTTGCATAAGACAACCTGCAATGGCTAAACTAGCACCAACACTAGCTGCAATTAATGCCCTTGGTAGACGCACATTTTGAATAATAATATGCTCATTGGAACCATTAAAATGAAAAAAAGCATCTAACGCTAATTTCCAGCTCGTATTTGTATATCCGAAAATAATACTTCCCCAAATACAAGTAATGACTGCAATGATCCCAACAAATAATCCAATCCATTTTGCTCGATTTGTTTTTAATAACATGCAGCGTTTCCCCTTCAATGTATAATGATACGTTGTAAGTGTATTTCAACTTAATTCTCATTGTCAACGGAAATGAGAATTATTTTCAACCGTATGTATTGACAATCCAAAGATAAAGGCTTAATATCATGCTTGCTATTGAAAAAAATTCTCAATATGTAGGGGGTACATAATGAATTTCATGCGAAAGAAATCGTTTACAGTATTTGTATTTTTACTAGCCTTTTCATTACTTTTAAGTGCTTGTGGAAAATCAAATACGAAAGAAGAATCAAAAGAAGATACGAAAAAAGAAATGATTACTGTGGAACATGCAATGGGTAAAACAGAAGTTCCTGCTAATCCAAAACGTGTAGTTATTTTAACAAATGAAGGAACTGAAGCTGTACTTGAGCTAGGTGTGAAACCAGTTGGGGCTGTAAAATCTTGGACTGGTGATCCATGGTATCCACATATTAAAAATAAAATGAAAGATGTAAAAGTTGTTGGTGATGAAGGACAAGTGAATGTGGAAACAATCGCTTCTTTAAAACCAGACTTAATTATCGGTAACAAAATGCGTCACGAAAAAGTGTACGAGCAACTAAAAGCAATTGCACCTACTGTGTTCTCTGAAACGCTACGCGGTGAATGGAAAGATAACTTCAAATTTTATGCAAAAGCATTAAATAAAGAAAAAGAAGGTCAAAAGGTTTTAGCTGATTACGATAAACGTATGAAAGATTTAAAAGCCAAACTAGGTGATAAAGTAAATCAAGAAATCTCTATGGTTCGCTTCATGCCTGGTGATGTTCGTATTTATCATGGTGATACATTCTCTGGTGTTATTTTAAAAGAACTTGGATTTAAACGTCCTGGTGATCAAAATAAAGATGACTTCGCAGAGCGTAACGTATCTAAAGAACGTATTTCTGCAATGGATGGTGACGTATTATTCTACTTCACATTCGATAAAGGAAACGAGAAAAAAGGCTCTGAATTAGAAAAAGAATATATCAATGATCCGCTATTTAAAAATTTAAATGCAGTGAAAAATGGTAAAGCATACAAAGTTGATGACGTTATTTGGAATACAGCTGGTGGTGTAATGGCTGCTAACCTACTATTAGATGATATCGAAAAACGCTTTGTTAAATAATATTTCCCTAACCAGCTCCCCTTCTATGGAGCTGGTTATTTTTCAATTCACTTAAATGTCACATTATTTCGTTTTGTATTTTTATTCCCAATATGTTATATTATAAAAGTAAATAGAATATATTTTCTCTATATCAGAATAAATATTTTAATCTAAATTTTCTGATTAGTCTTTATTTTATTTTCTTTTAGAATTCAATTATTACATTTGAAAACGCTTATCATTGTGTTTTCAGGGCAAAATACAATAACGGTTGAAGAAAAATAGAACCTTTTTAGAAATTTTCTTTCTATTTCCATATAATTCTATTGACTTCTAAATATTTTGTAAATTAAAATGATTACATAAATATCCGTTATACAGGATTAGGGGGAAACAAAAATGGATGCAGCTTTAAAATTAGACAAAGCTGGAGAGCAACAATCACCAAAAAAACATCCACCAGGGTTGTACTTGTTGTTCTTAACAGAAATGTGGGAAAGATTTAGTTATTATGGAATGCGTGGCCTTTTAGTTCTTTATTTAACAACTGCTGCTGTTAGTGGCGGGTTAGGATTTGATAAGGCAGTCGCAGTGCAATTATATGGTACTTTTACAGCGGCAGTATATTTCATGCCAATTATAGGCGGATGGCTAACAGATCATTATATCACAAGACGTCATGCCATTACTCTCGGTGGAATTATTATGGCAATCGGAAACTTTGTACTATTCTCCATGAATACAAAAACAGGACTATTCCTTGGATTAATACTATTAGTTATTGGTAATGGATTCTTCAAACCAAATATTTCTACACTGCTAGGTGAATTGTATGGTGAAAATGATTCACGCCGTGACAGTGCATTTACTATCTTCTATATGGGTATTAACGTAGGTGCTTTCTTCGCTCCACTTATTTGTGGATTTTTAGCAGAAGATTTCTTTAAAACAAGCGTTGATGGCGTTATGGTTATGGGATATAAATACGGATTCTTAGCAGCTTGTATCGGTATGATTATTGGACAAATTGTTTTCAACTTATTAGCTCCTCGCTACCTTGGTACAGCAGGAACAACAGTTGTTGGTAAAAAAACAAAAAATCAACCTGCAATCGAAAAGAAACCTTTAACAAAACAAGAAAAAAATCGCACTTGGGCAATTGTAATTTTAACTTGTTTCGTAGTATTCTTCTGGGCAGGCTTTGAACAAGCTGGTAGTTCTTTAACACTTTATACAGATAAATTTGTTGATCGTACAATTTTTGGATGGGAAGTTCCAACATCTTGGTTCCAATCCGTTAATCCAGCGTTCATCGTACTACTTGCACCATTCGTATCTATGCTATGGTTAAAACTTTCTAAATCAAAGCGTGGCGATTTAAAAATACCAACAAAAATGGCATTTGGTATGATTTTACTAGGTATAGGTTACCTTGTTTTAACATTAGCGGTTCTAAAAACTGGAAGTAGTGAAGCTGATATAACTGTTAAAGCAAACTTATTATTCATCGTTATCACTTATATGTTCCATACAATTGGCGAACTATTCTTATCACCAATCGGTCTATCAATGGTAAGTGCAATTGCACCTGTTAAATTAGCATCATTACTAATGGGTGTATGGTTAGCTGGTTCAGGTATGGCTAACTGGTTAGCTGGTAAACTTGCTTCCTTTACACAATCATTAGGCTATCTTGAAGTATTTGCAAGTATTGGTATTATCGTTATCGTCCTAGGAGTTGTACTTCTTCTCTGCTCTAAAAAAGTTGCAAGTATGATGGAATAACAAATAAAAAAGACGCTTCTAAAATTAGAAGCGTCTTTTCTATTACTTCTCCTCTAAAGCCGTCACGTTCACGTGAACGCTTTCTCCAGGATTAGATACATCATACACTTGAGCAACTCCACTCTGCTCGTCACAGCTCTCAATCCATACTGGTACGCCCTCATATGTAACGTCAATTCTACTTGAAGAAGATAAAATTTGTTTCACACGTTTTACATCCATTCTACTATTCCTCCTTTTACTTACTACACTCCTTTCTATCTTTTCTTTTCCCTTTAGAATATATTCCATAAAACAACATGTTAATTAATAGCCTTTTCGTCCTTACATGCTAACATTTACTCTCATATCACCTTTCTGACAAATAAAAAAAGACGTATATCCCACACGTCTTTTTCCATAATATTCAAATTTTAAGAAAATAATGTTTTTACTACTTCACTTACTTTATCATTATGAATTTGATAATACACTTCTAACCCTCGTCGTTCAAAGCGTACTACTTTATTTTGTTTTAATTTCGTTAAATGTTGCGAAACAGTTGATTGCGGAATTTCTAACACTTCCTGTAATTGTGTTACATTACAAGTTCCTCGTTGCATTAGTTCCATTACTAGGCGTAAACGTAACGGATGCGCTAGCGCTCTTAACATTTGTACATCTTCTTCTGAAATACGACATTCGAATTGATTTTGGCTCATAAAGTTCCCCTCATTTTCGTTTTTATTTTCTTTTTATTTATTTATATATCTGTTCTTATATTTCCTGTTACGACATAACTTTATCAACTTATAAAGCCGAAAATTTTTTCCATCTTAACCAACAAAGAACTCAGGAAAAATTCCTTGCTGATTTTGAATATTATACTATATGATATAACGAAAAAGCAAAATAGCGAACTGCAAATACTTTGCTTGCAAACGTTGTTTTATCGGGCTTTTTGTTATATTTTCACCTCATTGCAACGTGCAGTAATGATATCGTAAAATACCATCTATAATTGATAACCTTTCGTAAAGTAGTTGGAGTATATTTAACCTCTTTGTTACACTAAAAGGAATTTTCAGTAAAAAAAGATACCGTAACATTAAAAATTAACTTATTGCTTTTTAATTCGTATTTAATAGCTTGAACTGTGACGGAATACTTCCTATTAAATGTATTCACTGTCCCCTTTCGGACTTGATCAAATAGGACAAGCTATACCAACCTAGCAAATATTAAATACTTCTGTATCCTTCCCTATTTGATCCAAAGACAGCTTCTAATATAGATTTGTAAGATCAATAATAAAAGAAAAGAATATGTAAATAATTTATTTAGCCCGCTCAAATCTATTTAAACGGGCTTTTTGTCTACTTTATGAACAAAGTATTTCTTTTAACACTATTATGGAATAATTATACTTTTTTACGTTGACAATAGTGTTGAAGGAGAATATACTAAGCATGTAAGTTGATTGTGAATAGTTTCACAAATAATGTGAATTTCTTCACATAAAATAGATAGGAGTTGTCATTATTATGAGTACTTGGACACAAATTTATGACCCATTAAACAATATTTGGTTATCTGCACTAATCGCAGCACTTCCAATTTTCTGCTTCATCATTTGTTTAATGGGACTGAAAATGAAAAGTTATATCGCTGGTCTTTACAGTGTAATCGTCGCTATTATTCTTGCTATATTCGTTTATAAAATGCCAGCAACAGTAGCTGTAGCATCTGCCGGATTCGGTGTTTTATCTGGATTTTATCCAATTTGTACTATCGTTATCGCAGCAATTTTCCTTTATAAATTAACTGTTAAAACAGAGCAATTCAATGTCATTCGTGATAGTATTTCAAGCATTACAAATGACCAACGTTTACAAGTATTATTAATCGCTTATTCTTTCGGTGCTTTCTTAGAAGGCGCAGCTGGGCTAGGGGTTCCAGTTGCTATTACAGCTGCATTACTTGTAGGTATGGGCTTTAATCCATTAAAAGCAGCAGGTATTTGTTTAGTAGCAAACATCGCTGGTGGTGCTATGGGTGCTATGGGTATCCCAGTTACAGTACCAGCACAATTAACTGAGCTAGACGCATTAACTATCGGTCGTCAAACTGTTCTTATTTTACCATTCATTAGTATTGTTTTACCTTTCTTACTTGTTTCAATGGTCGATGGAATTAAAGGTATTAAAGAAACTTGGCAAGGTATTCTTGTAAGTGGTGTTTCTTTCGCAATTACTCAGTTCGTCGTAACTTATTTCTTAGGTGCAGAACTTACTAATATTTTTGCAGCTGTTGTAAGTATGGTCTCTCTTGCATTATTCTTACGTGTTTGGCAGCCAAAATCTTCTACTAAAGAAGAAAAACAAGAAGAAAAAGAATCTCATACATTCAATCAAATTCTATATGCTTGGTCTCCATTCGTATTCTTAACTGCATTCGTAACAATCTTTAATTTAAAACCAATTAAAGCTTTATTTGCTCCGGATGGCGCACTAGCAAACTTAGTATTTAACATTCAGTTCCCTGGTCTTCATAATGCTGTTATGAAAACTACACCAATTACAAAAGCCGATACACCTTTCGCAGCTGTTTTCAAGTTTGATGTATTCTCATCTACAACTACTGCAATCGTATTAGCAATTATCGTTTCACTTATCGTATACCGCGTAAAAGGAAAAATGGTTAAAGAATTAATGGTTGAAACAATAAAAGAACTAAAAGCTCCAGTATATACAATCTGTAGCGTTATCGCTTTAGCTTACGTAGAGAACTACTCTGGTATGTCATCTACACTTGGACTTGCATTCTCTTCTACTGGTAATGCATTCCCTGTTCTTTCTCCAATCTTAGGATGGATTGGCGTATTCATTACAGGATCAGTGGTATCAAGTGGTTCATTATTTGCACCGCTTCAAGCAGTAACTGCAGATCAATTAAACATCGTTCCTTCTACTCTTGTTGCATTAAACGTAGTAGGTGGTACAATGGCAAAAATGGTTTCACCACAATCTGTAGCAGTTGCTTGTGCAGCAGTTGGACTAGTTGGTAAAGAATCTGTCCTATTTAAAACAGCAATGAAATACAGCTTAATCTTCTTAGCTATCATTAGCTTACTTCAATTAAACGCTGTATTTAATATCTTTTAAAAAAACACCGATCCAAATGGATCGGTGTTTTTTCACATTACATCTTCTTATTCTTTAATAAAGAAGCACCAGCAATTTCAGGATGTGTCATTTCGAACGGATCTAAAATAATATCCAATTCTTCTTCTGTCAGTACACCATGTTCTAAACATAACTCCCTAACAGATTTCCCTGTTTCAATTGCTTCACGCGCAATACGAGATGCTGCTTCATAACCAATATGAGGGTTTACTGCCGTAATAATTCCAACACTCTTCTCCACATATTGCTTCAGCAATTCTTCATTTGCTGTAATTCCTTTAATACAATATTCACGGAATACACGGAATCCGTTATTCATAATACTAATAGATTGAATTAAATTAAATACGAGTACAGGCTCCATTACGTTTAACTCTAATTGTCCCGCTTCTGATGCTAAGCAAATTGTATGATCATTACCAATTACTTGGAAAGCAATTTGATTGATTACTTCTGCCATAACAGGGTTTACTTTCCCTGGCATAATAGATGAACCTGGTTGACGAGCTGGCAATTGAATCTCCGCCAATCCAACACGTGGACCAGATGCCATAATACGAAGGTCATTCGCAATTTTAGACATATTCATCATACATACTTTTAATGCCGCAGATACTTCTGTGTATGCATCTGTGTTTTGCGTTGCATCAACTAAATGCTCTGCACCAACAAGTGGGAATCCGCTAAATGTTCTCAAGTGTTTAACCACTTGTTCAATGTACGTAGGGTTTGCATTTAATCCCGTACCAACAGCTGTCGCCCCCATGTTCACTTCATATAAATGTTGGCGAGACTGTTTAATTCTCTTTATATCACGCTCAAGCACGCGGCTATACGCTTCGAATTCTTGTCCAAGACGAATCGGAACAGCATCTTGTAAATGTGTACGCCCCATTTTAATAACGTGATCGAACTCTTTTGCTTTTACACGGAAAGCTGCATGAAGTTCTTCCATTGTAATAAGAAGTTCTTCTAACATCATAAGAGTTGCAATATGAATTCCCGTTGGAAACGCATCATTCGTTGATTGAGCCATATTCACATGCGTGTTTGGACTAATCTTTGCATACTCGCCTTTTTCATATCCCATACGTTCTAACGCTCGATTAGCGATTACTTCATTTGTATTCATATTAATAGAAGTTCCAGCACCGCCTTGGATTGGATCTACGATAAATTGATCATGAAATTTCCCGTCAACAATTTCTTGTGCTGCCTCTGCAATTTCATGTCCAATGTCTTTCGCTAAGTAACCAGTATCCATATTTGCAAGTGCCGCCGCTTTTTTCACAATTGCCATTGCCGTAATGAGTGACGGATGAATGCGATATCCTGTAATCGGGAAGTTTTCTACAGCACGTAATGTTTGTACACCATAATAAGCTATACTTGGTACTTCTTTTTCACCTAAAAAATCTTTTTCTATACGTATATCCTTCGTTGCTATCATTTTCATCACCTATACTTTTCATTCTAAATCCCTATCTAAAAAATTCGCCCTCTAAAAATACGAGTATCATGCAGAAGAATTTTTCAGTATCCACCTTCACTATATAGCACCTCTTTTGAAAGCGCAAACATTTAATTTTCTATATATAACTTTTATAGAAAATCATTCTTCTCCCTTCTTTATTTCTACTCGTTTAATTTGATGCATATCTTTTTCCAGAACTTTAAAAGAAAAGCCATGTTTCTCAATAATATCTCCTTCAGCAACGATTTGCTTTTGTACCATAATCCAGCCACCAATTGTATCTACATCATCAGCGATTAAGTGGATGCCAAATAAATCATTCACTTCACTAATAAGCACTTTTCCTTCTACAATTTTACACCCTTCACTTATATGCTCTATAGGCGGGTGTTCATCTTCATCGTATTCATCTCGGATTTCTCCAACAATTTCTTCTAAAATATCTTCTAATGTAACAATCCCTGCTGTACCTCCATATTCATCATACAACACAGCTAATGGAATGTGTTTTCTTTGCATTTGTAATAGCAAATCATGTATGGGAATATTTTCTAGCACTTCAATAACTGGTCTTGTATATGGCGTAATCGAGCATTCCTCCTCTCGATTACCATCCATATAACGAATAAATAAATCCTTTACATTAACCATCCCAATGATTTCATCTTTATCTTCACCGAATACAGGATATCTCGTATATTTTTCTTGCGCAATTATTTTAATATGTGTTTCAAATGGTTCGTCCTCATATAAACCTACAATTTCCGTACGCGGCACCATAATTTCCTTTGCTACTCTATTATCAAATTCAAAAATGTTATTTACATATTTAAATTCTCTTTGATTAATCTCTCCGCTCTCATAACTCTCGGATAAAATTAATCGTAATTCTTCTTCCGAATGAGCAACTTCATGTTCAGAAGCTGGATGTAATCCAAATACCCCTGTCACAAGCCTTGCAGAACCATTTAAAGCCCAAATAAACGGATACATTACTCGGTAAAAGTAAATAATTGGCTTCGATAATAGTAAGCTAACTTGCTCTGCCCTTTGTATAGCAAGCGTCTTCGGAGCAAGCTCACCAATAACAACATGTAAAAACGTAATCACTGCAAAGGCAATAATAAATGAAACTGTACTTGCAATTGCAGGAGATAAATGTAGTTTTAAAAACAACGGCTCGAGTAAATGTTTTATAGTCGGTTCGCCTAACCACCCAAGCCCTAAAGCAGTAATTGTAATACCTAACTGACATGCTGATAAATACTCATCTAAATTCGAAGTTACTTTTTTAGCTGCCAATGCTCCACGTCGTTTTTCACTAACGAGTTGGTCAATACGACTGCTACGCACCTTAATAATTGCAAACTCAACAGCTACAAAAAAACCTGTTAATGCAATAAGGATGGCCACCATCAATAATTTTATAATATCCACATATACCCTTTAGCTTTCTTAGCTAAAGTTACACCTCCTTTAAAAAAGAAGTTTCACTTTAGTTTCTTCATTTACACAAAAGCAACCCTATATAAAATTCACCAATTTCAAACCTCATACAATTCTAAAGGTAGGCCATCAGGGTCTTGGAAAAAGACGAATTTTTTTCCGGTTATTTCATCCATACGTATCAACTCAGTCTCAACACCACATTGATTTAAATGTTTCACAGCCTCTTCAATATTTGTAACAGCAAATGCTAAATGTCTAAGGCCAGCCGCTTCTGGGAAGCTTGGGCGATTAGGCGGACTTGGAAATGAAAATAATTCAATTTGATACTCTTCCCCTACACATAAATCTAACTTATAAGAATCTCGTTCCTTTCTATATACTTCATTTATCGCTTTAAAACCTAATATCCGAGTATAAAAATCCTTTGACGCTTCATAATTCGAACAAATAATTGCAACGTGGTGCACTCTACATATATTCATGCTCTATCTATTCCTTTCTTTACCAAAGATGCATATTCTCCCTTGAAATGAAAAACATATATAGCAGAATATCTCTTTTAGGGGGCTTACTATGAAATTTATTACTTTTTTCGTGGGACTTATCGTTGTTTTCTTCCTTGCTTATATTGCTAGCAACAATAAGAAACATATTAAGTTTAAACCAATTTTCATCATGCTTATTATACAGTTAATTTTAACCTATCTATTATTAAATACAGAAATCGGCCTCATACTTATTCGTGTCATTTCCAGTCTGTTTACAAAGCTACTCGAGTATGCTGCTGATGGTATAAACTTCGTATTTGGCGGTCTTGCCAATAAAGGCGAAATGTCCTTTTTCCTTACTGTATTATTACCCATTGTCTTCATTTCCGTCTTAATTGGTATACTACAACATTTCAAAATACTACCATTTTTTATTCATTGGATCGGTTACTTCCTTAGCAAAATAAATGGTCTTGGGAAATTAGAATCTTACAACGCTATCGCCTCTGCCATTGTTGGCCAATCAGAAGTTTTTATTACGGTTAAAAAACAATTAGCTCAAATTCCACAACACCGTCTTTATACACTTTGTGCTTCTGCCATGTCAACCGTATCTATGTCTATCGTAGGTGCCTATATGACAATGATCGAACCTAAATATGTAGTAACCGCACTCGTTCTCAATTTATTTAGTGGTTTTATTATCGTACTGATCATTAATCCTTACGACGTTAAAGATGACGAAGATATTTTAGAAATTAAAGGCGAAAAGCAAAGCTTTTTTGAAATGCTTGGAGAATACATTCTAGATGGCTTTCGCGTAGCTATTGTTGTCGGCGCTATGCTCATCGGATTCGTCGCATTAATTAGCTGCATTAATGACCTATTCCTCATTATATTCGGCATTACTTTCCAGCAATTAATCGGCTACGTATTTGCGCCTGTTGCATTCCTTATCGGTGTACCAAGTTCTGAAATTGTCACAGCTGGTAGCATTATGGCAACGAAGCTTGTAACGAACGAGTTTGTAGCAATGATGGACCTTAGTAAAATTTCTAATAGCCTTTCTCCTCGTACAGTTGGTATTATTTCCGTCTTCCTCGTCTCTTTTGCCAACTTTTCTTCTATCGGCATTATTTCAGGTGCGGTAAAAGGATTAAACGAAGAACAAGGAAACGTCGTTGCCAGATTTGGCCTTAAATTACTATACGGAGCTACTCTCGTTAGCATTTTATCTGCAATTATCGTAAGCATTATGTTGTAATTAGGTAAAATTTTATCATTTTCTTATCCCTATCTTTTGTATACAATAACGAATAGATGTCTTATAAATAATCAAGACATCTATTTTTTATACATGTACAATCGCTTTTATTTAGCGTACAATATTTTTTATGTGTTTGAATATGCTTCTAGATGTATACACTTTGATAGTTTTAAAGGAGAAAAAATGATGAAATCCGATATGAACAAAGATACTCGAGCCAAAAAAGGACGCTCAAAGAAGAAACGCCTCCTTTGGTTCCTTCTTATTCCACTACTGATTATAGCACTTGGAGCAGGGGGCTACTCTTTCCATATATACAGTAAAGCGAAGTCTGTGTTAAGTAATGCCTATTCTGAACTGGGCCGCGGGGATAAATCCAGCAAACGTGAAAAAGCCGTTAAACCTATGACTGATAACATTTCTGTACTCATTATGGGTGTCGATGAAAGTGAAATCAGGGACAAAAATTACGGAAAAGCAACTCGTACAGATGCGCTATTACTTGCGACAATTAATAAAAACGATAAATCAGTTAAGCTTGTCAGTATTCCACGTGACTCACGTGTCTACATTAAATCACGTGAGAAATACGATAAAATTACACATGCACACGTATTCGGTGGTGTGGACAGCACGATTGATACGGTGGAGAACTTTTTAGATGTTCCAGTTGACTACTATGTAAAATTCAACTTTAAATCATTTATCAAAATTGTTGATTCCCTTGGTGGTATTACTGTCGATGTTCCGGTTGAGTTTACAGAACAAAATAGTAAAGACGAAGCAGATGCAATTCACCTGAAAAAAGGACGTCAACATTTAAATGGAGAAGAGGCATTGGCACTAGCTAGAACTCGTCATATCGATAGTGATTATATGCGCGGACAACGACAACAGCTTGTTTTAGAAGCTATTGCTGAAAAAGCACTATCTCTTAATTCCATTAATAAAATCGGTGGCCTATTAGACGCAGTTGATAAAGACTTAAAAACAAATTTAACTTTTGATGATATGATGACAATTGCGAAAAATTCAATGGGTTCAAACTTAAAAATGGACAAATTGCAAGTAGAAGGTACTGATAAATATATAGGTGGTATTTATTATTACGTTCCAAACGAAAAAAGCGTCAATAATATTTCGACAACACTACAAGAACATCTCGGTGTTACGAATAAAAATGAACATAAAAAATTATAATAAAAAGGCTGCTAGATCTTTCTAGACAGCCTTTTTATTATATTTTTCAACATATTTCTCGTACATATTGTGACAAAAAGAGACAATTATTACAACAGTGTAACATTTTTTATAAAATCATTACACACATAGTGGAAATAATAGTATACTAGTACGTACATAATGTTATTTTCATCATTTTTATACAAAAAATGTAATACATATATTTATACGAAAATTTCTGGGGGGAAATAAATGAAGCTAAGTAAAATACTGATCGGTTCTGCAATTGCTGGAGGCATATTACTTTGTGTAGGCGGTGTTGGTGGATATCAATATGTATCCAAACTAAATAATCAGTTAGATACTACTGCACTACCAAATACTACATTTGAAGGTATTTCTCTCGACGGAAAAAATAAACAAGATATTCAAGCCATTATTAATCAAAAGGTAACTGAATTAGATCAAAAATCACTTACCTATATATCACAAAATGATAAACAAACGTACACATGGAAAGATTTAGGGATAAATTACAAAGAAAAAGACCTTATCGACAAAATCTTTAAAGAACAAGAAGGAAACGCAATGAATCGTTACAAAATGCGGAAGCAAGCGGAAAACGGTGAATTAAAACGTGACTACAAATTAACACCTCAATTAAATACAACTGCTTATGAAAGCTTTATGAAGGATAAATATAATGAAACATTAAAAAATCCTGTTAATGCTGAATTAAGTATTGAAGGCACTACAGTAAATATTAGCCAAAGTCAAAATGGAGAAAAAATCGATAAAGCAAAGTTAACTGATTTAACGAGGCAAGCCATTACTTCTGGCACACCTGACGTTACATTACCAGTTACACTATTAAAACCTGAACGTTCTACAGAAGATATACAGAAAATGGGGATTAAAGAAGTAATCGCTGAATATTCGACTCCAATGGCTGGCCGTAATGGGAATCAATCCTTTAACGTAAATAAATCAGCTAAGACTTTAAGTGGCGTTATTGTCGCACCTGATGAAACGTTTAGTTTTAATGGCCGTGTTGGCGTAACGGATGCTGCACATGGCTATAAATCCGCTGCTGTATTTTCACAAGGTAAAGTTATACAAAGTGCAGGCGGAGGTGTTTGCCAAGTTAGTAGTACTTTATATAGCGCTGCTTTAAGAGCGGATTTAGGAATTGTTTCTCGAAGCAATCATTCTATGCCTGTAAATTATTTACCACTGGGGCAAGATGCAGCAGTGGCAGATTATGGTCCAGATTTAAAATTTAAAAACAATACAGGCAATCATATTTATATTCAAGCATTTTCAAATGGAGGTAGTATTACTACACGCATTTTCGGTACAAATACTGGTAAAAATGTTGAAGTTTCTTCTCAAGTAATTAGTAGAACTAACGATAAAATAACAGCAGTTACGTATAAAAAAGTAACACAAAACGGTGAAGTAATATCTAATGGACAAATTTCAAAAAGCGTATATAAAAGCGCTCCAAAACAATAAGACACTATCAAACGGATAAATTTCAAAAACAAAAAAGGCGTGATCTACTCACGCCTTTTTCTTTTGCAATAATAATAAAAAGGTTGCAAGATGGTCTTTCGTTTCTTCTAACGACCACATACGATTCCCTTGCTTCGCAGCTAATACGCACGCCTCTTCCCAAGCATCCTTTTTCTTCATATATATTAATTCATCGCGTAATTTCAAAACAATTTCTTCGTCTTCTTGCTCTATAAACTCTTCCATCACGCCTACTATTTCATCCTCATGAACACTTAACGTACAGTACGATTTAAGAAAGTATTGTAATGTCGTATACATATGTACTCCCCCTTCTTATTTATCAGATGGATAAGAAGTAATGATCTTATACCCTAAATCTCCTGACTTATCTCTCGCTAAAACAGTAACAGTTTTTACTAACTTGTCTTTTACATTCATATTTTTCTTTATTACCGTTTTTCCAACCGGGAATGAATGTGTTGTATTTAATACGAGACGAGCCTCTTTAGAATTTTTTAACCAGTCTTGAATTTCTTTATCATGCTGCTTCAAACTATCTTTTACAGCTTTCGTCGCTGTTTCCTTATCATAGTATGTACTTGCTGCTGATACTTTATCTGTCTTCAATCGATTCTTCAAATCTTCTTCTGATTTGCCTACATGTCTTTCAATCGTATGACCATTTTTAGGTGGTCCTTCCATTTCATCTAAAATATTATCACTAATTTTTTCTACTGATGTCGATTGATTCCCTGTTTGTTTCTCTGTTTTTTGTTCTTTTCCTGCACATCCACTTAAGATCAGCATTAGTGCCATTAAACTACTCAAGAAAAGACTACTTATTCGTTTCATCATATCACCTCTTTCATGATTATTATCGTAACTTCACTAAAAGTCAATTTCACACCGAAAAAACATACACATTTTTTAAATTCCTCACCTATTTTGCCATATTATCAGCCACTTTTCATAAAACCGCTATTTTCGACCCTTCTATAAATATACCCCTACGTTTTTATAATTATTTCCCAAGTTAAATCACCCCTAAAAACACAAAGAAAACCCTTTAATAACAAGGTTTGATTTTTGTTTTTTAAGAAACAAAAATATACCCCTAGTTTTATATACCTAATACCCTTATAAGGTATATAAGTGGTGTTTTATCAACGTTTTCTACATTATGTAAATTTATACTTGCCTACATAATGAAAATATGGTGTAATGCAAAAAAAGATAAAGGATTTTAAACGATGGCTGAAACAATTCAAAACTTCTTAACAGATTACTATTCAATCGCAATTCCACTTAGTATCTTAATTAACATCATCATCAGTCTTTTAGGTTTTATCCCTAGTATTTTTTTGACCGCTATTAACATACAGCTCTTTGGCGTAACGAACGGAACCATTATTTCGATCGCAGGTGAGGCATTAGGGGCTATTATCTCGTTTTATATTTATCGTATAGGCCTTCAAAAGTTCACTCACGATAAAGTAAATAAGTACCCAAAGGTAGAGCGTCTTCTTTATGTACAAGGCAGAGAGGCCTTTCTACTCGTCCTATCGTTCCGCCTCATTCCTTTCATTCCGTCCAGTATCGTGACTTTATTTGCGGCTCTAGGCAAAATGTCATTACTCTCCTTCAGTATTGCCAGTACAATAGGTAAAATACCGGCTTTGTTAGTCGAGGTATATTCGGCTTACCATGTCATGAATGGAACGAATGAAGCGAAGTGGATTGTAACAATCGCAGGCGCTATTGGATTGTTTTATTTGTGGAAAAAATGGAGAAAAAAATAAAGAAGGAGCATAGGCTCCTTCTTTATTTTTGAGGTATTTTATTAATAATAATCTCTTAAATCCTTAGTTTACACCAACAGCACTATATGATTGCTTAACTGCTGCTACTTCTGCAGAGCTAGCACCATATAAGTCAGCTGCAGCTTGTACTAATCCAGCACGAGCTTGACTAAACGTAGTAGATTGCGTGAAATATTGCGTATTTGCACGATAATAAATCGCTCCTACTTTATCTTTACCAATACCGTTCACAGTAACACCGTAATGCGTACCACCATTCGCTAATAAGTAAGCCGCTTTGTTAATAATACCGCTATTTGTATGAACGCCACCGTTATCACCAGTGCCAGTGTAACGCTTAGAATAATGATCTGGATCACCATATTTCGTTGGATCACTCATAGAGCGAAGTGCATCTCCAGCTTTACCAGGCGTGTAAATATCTTCACCAATTTCCCAATCAGGGTTACGGTTATCATAATACTCTACTAATGTACCAAATACATCTGAGATAGCTTCATTTAATGCTCCTGATTCATTTTGATAAATTAAATCTGAGCTATACTCTGTAACAGCATGCGTTAATTCGTGACCAATTACATCAATACCACCAGATAATGAAGTGAACGTTACACCATCACCATCTCCGTATACCATTTGTGAGCCGTTCCAGAATGCATTATTATACTTACTTCCGTAATGAACTGTTGATTTTAATGGTGCTCCTGCATCATTAATAGAGTTTCTATTAAATGTAGCTTTATAGTAATCATATGTTTTACCTGCATAGTAATGAGCATCTACTGCTGCTGCATCATACGCTGCATTGAAAACATTATCTGCATCTACCCATAATGTTCCTGGTAATGTTGAGCGGTTTTTCGCATCATATGTGAAAATCGTTGCTCCGCGCGTATTATCTTGTAAATAGTAAGATGATGCAGATAACGTTGTATTAAGCGATTTCGTATCTCCTAATACACCTTTACCAGTACCCACTGCATTTGTTCCTGTTACAGGCTTTACAGCTGGTTTCGCTTCCTGTTTAGGTGCCTCTTGCTTAACTGGTGATTTATCTTCATTTGCTACATGATCCAATTTATTATATTTATTTAATACTTTACCACTGTCTGCTTCAATGAAATAGTAGTAGTTTCCTGGGCTCGGCTCTAAGAAGTTTAAATTTACAACGTATGCATATGTTGTTTCTTCACCATTTTGATATACATATAAGTCCGCTTTTGGTTCTACCTCATATTTAGGTGTAACACCTAAATCTTTTTGCGCAATTTCAATTGCTTTTGCGCCTTCGATCTTATTTTTATTTTTCAACTTTTCTTTTTTGTCTAAATCAGGTGCAACTGTTCCAGACAATACTTTTAAAGAACCATCTTTACTTACGTGAGCTACTTGCGTAGAACCCCATACAGGTACTCCTTCGTATACTTGTTGTAAACGTAATACTGTTGAATCAGTTACAGCATCTTTCTTCGCTTGTTTCACTTTGAAAGAATCTTGCGCACTCTTTTCCCCTAACTTATAATCACCTTTTGCTGCGTTTAAGTAATCAAACACAACAGATTCTGCTTTCTTACCAGTTGCTCCAGTTAAATCCCCAGAAACAAACTCCGGTGACTGTACTGTCTCATTGTACTTCTTCGTAGAGAGCACATTTTTAGAATCTGCAAATGCAGAGCCTGTCCCTCCAAACGTTGTAACTGCCATTCCTGTCGCTAACACTAACGCTAAACTTTTCTTTTTCATGAACCTTCCCCCTAATAAATTATTTTTTGAAAAAGAGTAGTTTCATATTAGCATTATGTTTTCACTATTAATATACTAAAAATTCAATTAATTTATTTCTCAAGTTTTGTAGAATTTTGGGGAACAAATATTGAAAAACCCCTTTCCGATTGGAAAGGGGTTTTTCAATATTTTCTTAACCATAAATATCTGGATTAGAATAATTTATGAAACTTTTTTCTGAAAAATTAAAGCCATAAATATCCGGATTAGAATATTGTATATTCTCCTCTTTTACAGACTTCAATCCATAAATATCTGGATTAGAGTAATTTACTGATCCTTCTTTTAAGGATTTTACTCCATATATGTCTGGATTAGAATAATTAACTCCTAAAGAAAGAATCGCTACTATTCCTAATCCTACTACACCATATATACGTTTTTTCAATTCAATTCCTCCCTTTCTTCCAAAACTTTAATAACTTCTTTATAATATTTATTGCTTTCCTCGTACTTAAATTCATTCTCTAAGTACATTGCTAATTCTAAATAGGCATTTTTTAATTCTTTCATACTACCCACACTCTTAAAGAATGGAATAGCCTCATTCTCTAAAAATCTCTTAAACTCTTGGGATTCCCCAAAATATTTATACTTAAATATACAGAATGAATAAATCATTTTATTATATTTTTCATCACTACGTGAACACTCAATCCCTTTTTCTATCCATTTCTGTGCTTCTTCATAACATTTAAGATGAATAGATTGTTTAGCCAAACCATAAATTGTTTCAATATAATTCATATTGACAGTCTGCTGTAATTGGAAACTTTGAAGAAAATAGTTTTTTGATTTATCATGCTCATTCTTATAATGGTATAATTCTCCCATATTATTTAAAGTCATAGCTTTAATCATGTCTTTTTCCGCAAAAGAATCCACTTCTCTTAATATACTTTCATAAATCTTTAGAGCTTCTTCATACTGTGCTTTTTCCACATAACTTAAAGCAATAATCGTTTGACAATTTATTACATAACGGAATTTGTATTCGTTACGGAACCCTTCCATGGCAATATTAGCAAAGTGCATGGCTAAATGTGGTATATTTAAGTGACTATACGCAAGGCTCAAGTTATAATATATACCAGTTTCATAATACCCTTGCTCTTTAGCCATTTCTTCCGTTTCAATTAAATACTTCAAACTTTCCTTATGCTTATATTGCAGACTAAGTAACAATGCCTTACTATACGTATACAACATCTTCTGAAAAGGTGAATATTTCTTGTAAACTTTTTTCAATCTTTCCAACTCTTCTTCAACAGCAGGAAAATCTCGTTTCATAATTAAATAACGCGTATAAAGCAGTTTATAATAATTTATAATTTCAAAATCCAAAACATGCTTCATTTCACCTTGCAACTCTTCATATATGCGTTCTACTTGTGGCTTGTCCAAATGAACTAATGCATTTAGCCATTCATCCAACTTCCCCTTCACATCTTCTTCTACATCTCTCAAATCCGTCACGGCAATTTCTAATCTTGCGCAGAGCAATTGTAGAATCTCTTCTGATGCTTCGATCTTTCCATTTTCGATTTTACTTAAGTATGAGACAGAACAAATGCCCTGACATAATTCTTCTTGTGTCATTTTTTGCTGTAGCCGTTTATAAAAGACTTGTTTGCCTATTTTTTCTAATGTTTGTTGCATTGTCCTCCTCCATTCTCATTACCCCCATTACTCTAATAATACATAAAATCTTGAGAAATATAAATTGATAAATGTTAATTTTCTAAAAAATATGCAATATTTCATTTTTTTTCCTCTTGACTATACTTTCATATCCATTCTTTGCTACGAGCGATGAAAAATTGGTATACTATAACCAAATTATGGAGGTGTTTTCGCGATGACTTATTATAAAGACGATAGCTATGCCTTACATACAGATTTATATCAAATTAATATGGCTTATACATATTGGAAAGATGGTATTCACAATCGCCGCTCGGTGTTTGATTTATATTTTCGAAAGCTTCCATTCGAGAACGGTTATGCTGTTTTTGCTGGTCTTGAAAAGATTGTAGAGTACATAGAAAACTTCAGCTTTACCGAAAGTGATATCGCTTATTTAGCAGAATTACAATTTGAAGAAGAATTCCTTCATTATTTAAAAAATATGAAATTCACTGGGACAGTTCGAAGTATGCAAGAAGGTGAAGTTGTATTTAATAACGAGCCTTTATTACGTGTTGATGCACCACTCGGCGAAGCACAAATTATTGAAACTGCCCTGTTAAACATTGTGAATTACCAAACATTAATTGCAACAAAAGCAGCTCGTATGAAGCACGCTGCAAATAACGATGAACTTTTAGAATTCGGCACAAGACGCGCCCACGAGTTTGATGCTGCTCTTTGGGGCACACGTGCTGCCTTTATTGGTGGCTTCTCATCTACGAGTAACGTACGGGCTGGGAAGCGCTTCGGAATACCCGTAGCCGGCACACACGCTCACTCTTTCGTTCAAGCATATCGCGATGAATATGTCGCATTTAAAAAGTACGCTGAAACTCATAAAAAATGCGTCTTTCTCGTTGATACATACGACACTTTAAAATCAGGTGTTCCAAATGCAATTCGCGTCGCGAAAGAGTTTGGAGATCGTATCGATTTTTATGGCATTCGCCTTGATAGTGGTGATATGGCTTATTTATCAAAAAAAGCAAGAAAGCTATTAGATGAAGCTGGGTTTACAAATACAAAAATTATTGCTTCTAGCGATTTAGATGAATACACAATTATGCACTTGAAATCTCAAGGAGCAAAAATTGATGTATGGGGCGTTGGGACAAAATTGATTACGTCCTTTGAGCAACCAGCCTTAGGGGCTGTTTATAAACTAGTTGCGATTGAAGATACTGATGGAAAGTTAAATGATACAATTAAAATTTCATCTAACCCGGAAAAAATTACGACTCCAGGACTGAAACGAATTTATCGCATTATCAATCGAGTTAATGATCATGCAGAAGGCGATTATATTGCATTAGATTCTGAAGAACCAGGAAAAGAAGAACGCTTAAAAATGTTTCACCCTGTTCACACGTATATAAGTAAATTTGTAACAAACTTTGAAGCTCGCGAACTGCATAAAGACATTTTCATTAACGGTGAAAGAACATATGAACTACCAGACATATTAGATATTCAAAAATATAACGAACAGAGTCTCGCGCTATTTTGGGAAGAGTATATGCGAACTTTAAATCCCGAAGAGTATCCTGTCGATTTAAGTCAAGAATGCTGGGATCATAAAATGAATTACATTCAAACTGTTCGAGAACAAGTTGAAAAAAATATACAAAAATAAAACAGAGAAGCTCCCCCTTCTCTGTTTTTTCAATACTTTATGTATCTTTATAGAAAATATATTAAAATAATAAGACAAATATTTTATATTTGTAAATTTTAATATTGAGTTATTTATTTATAAAATAATATTTGTTATTATTTTATTGAGTCAATTTCAACAAAATAACCTAAAAAAGAGGACGCAGATTGCGTCCTCTTTTTTATAAATCTTTCACTCGTAGTACACGCATTGCATTTAACACTGCAAGTAGTGTCACACCGACATCTGAGAAGACAGCTTCCCACATTGTTGCAATACCGAAAGCACCAAGTAATAAAACTAATCCTTTTACACCTAATGCAAAGATGATATTTTGCCATACAATGCGTCGTGTACGTTTTGCAATGTGTACAGCTGTTGCAATTTTTGAAGGCTCATCAGTCATAATAACGATATCTGCCGCTTCAATTGCTGCATCTGATCCTAAACCACCCATTGCAATACCAACATCAGCTCTTGCTAATACTGGTGTGTCATTAATACCATCACCAACGAAAGCAACTTTTTCTTTTCCATGTTTCGCTGCATCAATTTTTTCAATCTCTTCTACTTTTTGTTGCGGTAATAGTTCTGCGTGAACTTCATCTAAACCTAATTCTTTCCCAACAGCTTCACCAACTAGTTTTGCATCACCAGTTAACATGACTGTCTTCTTAATACCTAGTTCTTTTAACTTTTGAATTGCTTGTTTTGAATCTTCTTTTACCTCATCAGAGATAACAATATAACCTGCATATTTTCCATCTACAGCAACGTGAACTAATGTACCTACTGTTTCTGGTTGCTTAAATGTAATGTTTTCTTTTCTCATTAATTTAGCATTACCTGCAAAGATTTCTTTTCCTTGCACTTTAACGACTGTACCGTGACCAGAAATTTCGTTATAATCATTGATTATTTTTTCATCAATTGATTTTCCATATGCATTTCGAATGGATTGTGCAATTGGATGATTAGAATACACTTCAGCAAATGCGGCATACTCTAATAATTCTTCATTTGTAATGCCTTCGCCCGGTTCCATTTTTGTAACTTTGAAGACACCTTTTGTTAATGTTCCTGTTTTGTCAAAAACAATATATTTCACATCATTTAAAGCTTCTAAATAGTTACTTCCTTTTACTAACACACCACTTTTAGATGCACCACCGATGCCTCCAAAGAATCCAAGAGGAATAGATACAACTAACGCACACGGACAAGAGATTACTAAGAACACTAACGCTCTATAAATCCAATCTGCAAATGTAGCTCCTTCTAAAATAAGTGGCGGAATGAACGCCATAATTGCCGCTGTAATAACTACAACTGGAGTGTAGTAACGCGCGAACTTCGTAATAAAGTTTTCTGTTGGCGCTTTTTTACTACTTGCATTTTGAACTAAATCTAAAATTTTTGATACAGTTGATTCACCAAATTCTTTTGTAACTTCAATTGTTAATACACCATTTTGGTTTACAAAACCACTTAGTACATCATTTCCAACTTCCACTTCACGTGGTACAGATTCACCAGTCAATGCTGAAGTATCTACCATTGATGTTCCTTCAACTACTTTTCCGTCTAACGGTACTTTCTCACCAGGTTTCACGATAATATAATCACCGATTTGTACATCTTCTGGTGATACTTGTTTCGTTTCATTTCCAACCTTTACATTCGCGTAATCAGGACGAATATCCATTAATGAAGTAATTGATTTTCGAGAACGGTTTACCGCAATACTTTGGAATAGTTCCCCTACTTGGTAGAATAACATTACTGCAACAGCTTCTGGATATTGCTGAATCGCAAAAGCTCCTAGTGTTGCAATTGCCATTAAGAAGTTCTCATCGAACACTTGGCCACGAGTTATGTTTCTTACCGCTCTCCAAACGATATCTCCACCTATTAATAAATACGCAAGAACGAATAACGGAATCGTTATCATTTGTGGTAAGCCAGCTAGTGCAGCAATTGCTGTCAAAATTCCGCCGACCACTAATCGTCCTACCATCTTTTTCACATTTGCTTCACCATGGTCGTGACTATGCCCGTGGTCATGACCACCCTTTTCTTCACGAATAACTTTCACATCTGGTTCTAACTTTTGAACGACATTTGTTATATTTGCTACAGTCGCTTCTAATTCTCTTCTATTCGCTACTTCAACTCTTAATTTCTTTGATACGAAATCAACAGTTGCTTCTGAAACGGTCGGCATTTCTTTCACTTTATTTTCAATCTTCATCGCACAGTTTGCACAATCTAAACCTTCTAATATAAACACTTCTTTTGCTACTTTTGTGTTTTTTTCTTCTTGTACTTTAATGTCCGGTTCTAATTTTGTAACGAGTTGTTTTGCTTCTGTAACAACTTCGCTTTCTTTATTTTGTGCTGTTTCTAAAATCATTGTTTTTGTCGCGAAATTTACAGAGCAAGAATTTACTCCTTCTATATTTCCAACACCTTTTTCAATTTTCATTGCACAGTTCGCACAATCTAAACCTTCTAACATCAGTTTCTTTTTCACTAATGCTTCAGCCATCGTTCTCCCTCCTCGCGTTTTTTATTCTTCCTCGTTTACGTGTTCAAACGCTTGCTCGAAGATATGAATTACGTGCTGGTCAGCTAACGAATAATAAACGACCTTTCCTTCTTTACGATTCTTTACAAGTTTCGCTTGCTTTAACACACGGAGCTGATGTGAAATAGATGATTGTGTCATTCCTAATAAATACGCTAAATCACAAACACACATTTCAGCTTCAAATAAAGCATGTAATATTCTCGTACGTGTACGATCGCCTAATACTTTAAATAATTCTGCTACTTTACTTAAACTTTCATCAGTTGGAATTGTTTGTTTTACTTGGTCAACAACTTCTTCATGAATTATCGTTTGAGAACATGTCTCTTGTGGTGTTTCTACTTTATTTCCAGCCATTATAGCTCACCTCTTTATTTGAACATATGAACAATCATTCATATATCTTATACTCTTATTATATGAGCAATCATTCATATGTGTCAATGAAATCTCATACATTTTTTCGAACATTTCGTTCACATTTTAATAAGGCTTACACATATTTTCCGCATCCATTACATTCTCATACAAAAAAGAATATACATTTTGCCCAAAAGAAAAAAGCCTTGCGCGCTCCCTAGACGCACAAGACTTACTACCTTATATCCCTTTTAATTAAGCTTTTAATTAGCTTGTTCTAAATTATCCTGCGAACTTCCATCGTCTTTTAAATGACTATGTTTTTTCGAATAAACAAAGTATACAACTACTCCAATTGCTAACCAAACACCGAAGTAGATCCATGTTGTTAATGGTAGGTTAAACATTAAGAATAAACAACATGCGATTGAAATAATAGGTAGCGTTGGTACAAGTGGTACCACAAAGCCACGTTGTAAATTCGGATGTGTTTTACGAAGAATAATAACCGTCACACCAACCATCGCAAATGTTAACAATGCTCCAATATTCGCTAAATTCGACAATTCTTTTAAATCGACAAATCCAGCAATTAAAGCACTACCAATACCTGTTAACCAAGTTGAGAATACTGGCGCTTCTGTTTTCTTATTAATTTTCGCAAATGATTTTGGTAATAAACCATCACGGCTCATCGCGAAGAATACACGTGTTGTTGCATAAATGTAAGCAAAGATTACAGCCATAATACCAATTACAGCTCCAACTGCGATTACACCTGCTACTTTATCTTGTCCTACAACCTCTAACACATATGCCATAGCTTCTGGTACATCTAATTCTTTATAAGAAACCATACCTGTCATAACGAGACAAACTACAACATAAATGATTGTACAAATAACTAACGAAGCAATAATACCAATCGGTAAATCACGTTGTGGATTTTTTACTTCTTCAGCAGAAGTTGCTAATGCATCAAATCCTAAGAAAGCAAAGAATACTGCTGCTCCTCCGGCAAAGATTCCGCTAATACCGTATGGTGCAAATGGCGTCCAGTTTTCTGGTTGTACGTAAAACGCACCAACTGCAATGAATAAAATAACAATACCAATTTTGATTAATACCATTATGTTATTCACACGTTTACTTTCTTTCGTACCTCTTGATAATAACCAAGTTAAAACTAAAGTAATGACTACTGCTGGTAAATTCACAATCCCACCTTGTGATGGAATCTTTAACAGCTCTGTTGGAATTTCTAATCCAAATCCACTCACTAAGTTATTGAAATAACCTGTCCATCCACCAGCTACTGCGGCAGTTGTTACGACATATACAGATAGTAATGTCCATCCCATTAGGTGGGCAATAAACTCACCAATTGTCGCATATGAATATGTGTATACACTACCTGAAACCGGCAATGTAGATGCAACTTCTGCATAACATAATGCTGCAAATCCACAAACAATCGCTGCAATCATGAATGAAAAAATAACTGCTGGACCAGCATCTCTTGCTGCTACTAATCCTGTTAATACTAGAACTCCTGTACCGATTATCGCACCAATCCCTAGCATTGTTAGGTCGAATGCCCCTAGCGTTTTCGTTAAAGTTTTACTTTTACTTTCCCCTAACAGTTGCGTAACGGATTTCTTTTTAAATAGGTTGGCCACGATGTATGCCCCCTTTTGCCAAGAAGAGCTAAGAGATATTCACTCTTAGCTCTTATCATGTTGGTTTATATATTGTTCGATTTTGTTTTGTATAATGCTTCTATTAGCAAGATACTGTTTCTGCTTCTAATAATTCTTTAGCACCTTTGTATTCTACACCGTGAGCTTCTGCAACTGCTTCGAATGTTACATAGCCATCTAATGTGTTAATACCTTTTAGTAATGCAGAGTTGCCTAGGCAAGCTTCTTTGTAGCCTTTGTTAGCAATTTGTACTGCATATGGTACTGTTACGTTTGTTAATGCAAGAGTTGATGTACGTGGAACCGCACCTGGCATGTTTGCAACTGCATAATGAACAACGCCGTGTTTTTCGTAAGTTGGGTTATCATGAGTTGTAATACGGTCAGTTGTTTCGAAAATACCACCTTGGTCAATCGCGATATCTACAACAACAGAACCTGGTTCCATTGATTTAATCATTTCTTCTGTTACAAGTTTTGGCGCTTTTGCACCTGGGATTAATACTGCACCGATTACAAGATCAGACTCTTTTACAGCTTCTGCAATATTGTAAGGATTAGACATTAAAGTTTTTACTTGGTTTCCGAAAATGTCATCTAATTGACGAAGACGTTCTGCACTTAAGTCGATGATTGTTACATCCGCACCTAGTCCAACTGCAATTTTAGCAGCATTTGTACCAGCTTGTCCACCACCGATGATTGTTACTTTACCACGTTTAACCCCTGGAACACCTGCAAGTAAGATACCTTTACCGCCTTTGTTTTTCTCAAGGAATTGTGCACCAATTTGTGCAGCCATACGACCAGCTACTTCACTCATAGGTGCAAGTAATGGTAGAGAACGGTTTTCTAATTGTACTGTTTCATATGCAATAGAAACAACTTTCTTTTCGATTAATGCTTTTGTTAATTCTGGTTCTGGAGCTAAGTGTAAGTATGTGAATAAGATTAAACCTTCGCTGAAGTGTTTGTATTCGCTTTCAATTGGTTCCTTAACTTTCATAACCATTTCCATGTTCCAAGCTTCTTCAGCTGTATCAACAATTTTTGCTCCTGCTTCAACATACTGAGCATCTGTGAAACCAGATCCTAAACCTGCACCCTTTTGAATGAATACTTCGTGATTGTTACGAATTAAATGTACAACACCTGCTGGTGTCATTGCCACACGGTTTTCGTTGTTTTTAATTTCTGCTGGTACCCCAATACGCATAATGAAATGCCCCCTTATAATTAACAGAAAAAAGAAAGTCTTTTTTCTTTTTGTAATAATTAATAACTTATGTCCTTATTCTAGCATAACTTAAAAGTTATGAAAACGCTAACATACTATATTTTTAAAGTTTATATATTTAGAATAGTGTAAATATATGGAACATTGATTCTATTAGCCTCTTTGTTCCATCTCATTTTCTATCACTCTATTTTTATTATACTCCTTAAAAATAAGCAGCAATCATTTATTATTGAACAATAATGTAACAATGTAAAAAACACCAATGATTCCGTATACATATACAGTTATTAATTTGCACAATACTTTAGGGATATATTCTTTTCATAAAAAAACAGCTGCGGGCATTTAGCCAGCAGCTGGGTAACTAATAAATAACTTAGAAAATAAATCATCTGTTGTTTCCGTAATTTTATCAAACAGATCACTTTCTTCCGCTTCTTGCTCTTTTAACATCTTAATTGTTTCACGTGCATCTTCAGGGTAATCGGTAATGATACCATCTACGTTTAACTTATAATATCCCTTTAAACTTTCCATATCATTTACCGTCCATACATAAATTGGTTTGTTTAACTTCCTTGCTTCTTTTACTAACTTCTTATTTAACATGTATTCTTCCGCTACATAAAAATCAGCTTTCACATTCTTTAAGTTGGCTCTACTTGCATACAGTATATATCCGACTTTTATATCTGAATTTGCACGCTTAAACTCTTTAATAAGCGGGTAATGTAACGTTTGAATAACACATTGCTTCTCAAATTCATTATCTTTAATCGTTTTTAATACTTTATTTACAAAATCTTTTTCGCCACCATGAAGCTTCACTTCAATATTAAGTTTGATTTTTCCCTTAGCCAGCTTAATGATTTCATCAAGTGTACTTATTTGTCCTGAAAACCCATCTTGACTAAGAGTAAGCTGTCTTAACTCGTCCATCGTTAAATCCGAAACATGAACATTAGCATTGGCAAGACGTTTTAGCTTCAAATCATGTATAACTGCTAGTTCACCGTCTTTCGTTTGCAGTACATCAATTTCAGCATAATCTGCTTTCGCATCAATAGCTCCCTGCACAGCTTCTTTCGTATTCTCTACACCTTTTGAAATATAACCACGATGAGCCATAATAATTGGCTCTTTATATGTGTTTGTAATAAAGGTCACAATGAAGGCAACTACCATTCCCGCAGTAATAATCCCTACAATATATACGCCAATAAATTTCCAACGATGTTTTTGGAAGAAACATTTATCTGCTTTTGTTTTCGAATAATCTAATCCTTCTTCTAATAAAACATCTTCCACCGGAACCTTTTGTAAATACAATCTTGTTAAAGCCATAATGTAAAACGGCGTCATAATAAAGCTAAATAGATACAATGTACTTGTTAAGAAAACTGAAATAGTTGACTCTGCTAATAGTGCAAATGTCCCTTCTGGGTTTGTAAATTCATATACCCCCCACAGACAAAGCAAATAAATCCCTACACATAAAAGAAAGACGATTCCTACAGATATGAAAAAACCTACTAAAAAGAACAATACTTTAAAGAAGCTTTCTTTTACTAAGTTTGCGCTTTTGCGTGCTGCCGTGCGGAACGGCTTTTGCTCTAAAACGATAATAGGTAAAACAAAAATCCAACGAAGATTTAAGTAGGCAACTACAGCAAAGAAAGTATAATACCCAACTTGCCCCATTGTTGTCTTAAATAGTTCACCTGTAATAAAATTAGGAATTTGAATTTCAGGAATCAATGCAGATTTATACCCCATACTTAATAGTGGTAATAGTACAACTGCATACAAAACAAATCCAGGCAAGCAATATGTAAACAGAGAAGGTAAATACGTTACTGTTTTATACAAAATGGGACGTAATCTCACCTTTTGCCTTTTATGAGCGAAGTACGAAATGATAATAAGTACTGCAAACTCTGTAAAGATAAGAAACAATGCCAGTATAGATAAAATTACAATTGCCAAAATGCCGTATGGTGTCTTTAAAAACGCTAATAATTCATCATTCGTCGCATTTGCATAACCACCAAAATACAATAACTTATTGAAAATAATCCCAAATAGAGGGACAAATACAATTGCTGCTAATAATTTATAAGCAAGTTGAAAGGTTAATACATTCCAAAAAGCAAATCTAACTGTTTGAAAGGAATGTCCCATTACTCCTGGTATAGATAGTCTTTTACGGTGTTGCATATATTCCTCCACATTCTAAAACGATATTTGAGATGGATTCCATATTTCCATTTCCAATCCATCTTTTTAATAATAATATATTCCGCTTAACATGAACACTCTTATACATATAACGAAAAAAGTGATGGCTACTTCCCATCACTTTTTCATTTTACTCTATTTTTTCTCTAACCCTTGTCCAAATGCTTTCAAGAAGCTAAAACCGAATGTAATAGCTCTATTGATATCTGGATCTTTTAACACTTTAAAGAAATCCATCACTTTTGTTTTCTTACCACTATTTAATTCATCTGTTGCAAATTGCAATCCAGTGACTAAACTCGATGTGATTTGCTTCGTTATTTCTGGGTCAACTGAGGATAGTGCTTCCCCCGCCCCCATCATGTTGTTGAGTGCATTTTTAACTGGTTCACGATTTAATTGCTCCACAGCAATTTTTGAAACATCTTCCTTCGCAGCAAGTAAACTAATCGCCGCATCTAATATACCAGCCTTCTGCAACTGTGCTAAAAGCTGCATCGTTTCTTCTACTGCTTCACGATTATTAGATAGCTCATTTAGAAGTTCATCTGCTACTTGCTGTTTCTGCTCTTCCTCTGTTACAACTTTCTTTTTAATTAACGTAATTTCTTTCGCCACTATCTTCGCCCCCTAGTCCACAAGTGATACGTATTGTTTTCTTTGCCATTTTTGCTCAATTTCAACACCATTTTGCGGATTACGCTGTTTATCTCGCGGGTTTGAAGATGGTAACGGACGGTTTCCTTTTTCACGTAACACACGCATTTTCACCATCGTTTGTTTATACGCCGGTGTACACGTATACAGGTCTGTTGCCGTCCCAGTTAAAATATTAATCGCTTCTTCATTTATCGTTGCATGCATCGGTAAATATAGCTCTTTCCCCGTTACACGGTCAGTAATAAGCGCTTGTACTTTAATTTTTCCAAATGGTGATGCTAATTCTACAAGACCACCATCTTTCACATTGCGCTCTATAGCGAGTTCAGGTGAAATTTCAACGAATACTTCAGATACTTTAGATAAAATACCAGCTGATTTATTCGTCATATTCCCTTCATGGAAATGTTCCAGCATGCGTCCATTATTTAACAGTAAATCATACTCATCTGGCGCTACAACCGGTGGTACCCATTCATCTAATGATAAACGAGCAAGTTTATCTGGGAAGTTAAATCCGTCTACATATAATAGCGGTGTATCACTACCATCATGACTCCCCCAACATAAACTATTCCAGCCTTCTAGACGGTCGTATGTTGCTTGAGAGTATAACGGTGCAAGTGACGCGATTTCATCCATAATTTCACTTGGACTTTCATAATTCCAATCCCTGCCTAGTGCACGAGCAACTTTTTGTAAAATCCACCAGTCTGGTTTGGAATCACCTAGTGGTTTCAATACTTCATATAATCTTTGAATACGGCGCTCTGTATTCGTAAACGTTCCTTCTTTTTCTAAGCTTGGTGCTGCTGGTAAAATAACATCAGCAAAACGAGCTGTTTTTGATAAGAACATATCTTGAACAACGAGGAAGTCTAAATTCGATAAAATATGTTGCACATGGTTCGCATTTGAATCGACTAAAGCCATTTCTTCACCCATGACATACATACCACGTAGTTTTCCCTCTTCTGCCGCAAGTAACATTGCAATATTGTTTAATCCTGGTGCTTTCGGAATCGTTGTACCGTATGCTTTTTCAAACTTCGCACGAAGCGTATCATCTGATACTGCTTGATAACCTGGAAGCCAGTTTGGTAATGTTGCCATATCACAAGCACCTTGTACGTTATTATGTCCTCGTAATGGATATGCGCCTGCCCCAGGACGACGATAGTTACCTGTAACAAGCAGTAAATTTGAAATGGCTGCAGATGTTGTACTTCCTCCTGTATTTTGCGTTACACCCATTCCCCAAAGTACACAAGTACCATCTGCTTCATATACCATACGAGCCATTTCTTTCAAATTTTCTTTCGAAATTCCCGTAATTTCTTCCGTATAATCAAGCGTATACTTTTCTAACATTTTGCTATATTCATCAAAGTTCTTCACATTTTCAGCTAAAAACTTTTTATCGTGCCAATCTTGATCAATAATATATTTCGTAATACCAGCAAGCCATACGTAATCCGTACCTTGGCGCGGATGAATAAATAAATCCGCACGCTCTGCCATTTCATGTTTACGAAGGTCTGCTACGATTAGTTTTTGTTCGTGTAATTTATGAGCACGTTTTACACGCGTCGCAAGTACTGGGTGTCCTTCTGTTGGATTCGCACCAACGATAATGACAAGGCCTGCTTCAGCTATATCTTTCACTGTTCCAGCATCCCCACCCATACCGACAGTTTTAAATAAACCGTCTGTTGCTGGAGATTGACAGTAGCGAGAACAATTGTCCACATTATTCGTGCCATATATTTGTCGAGCTAGTTTTTGCATAAGGTAATTCTCTTCATTTGTTACTTTTGAAGAAGAAATAAATCCAAATGCATCGCTACCATATTCAGATTTAATATGCTGCATGTTAGAAGCAACAACCTCTAATGCTTCTTCCCAAGTCGCTTCAACAAACATGTCTCCTTGGCGAATTAATGGCTTCGTAATGCGATCTTCACTATTTACAAAGTCCCATCCAAATTTACCTTTTACACATGTGGAAATACCATTAACCGGTGCATCTGAAACAGGTTGCACTTTTAATATATGGCGATCTTTCGTCCATACTTCGAAAGAACAACCGACACCACAAAATGTACAAACTGTCTTTGTTTTATTAACTTTCGTCTTACGCATCGCAGCCTCTACTTCTGAAACCGCTAAAATACTACTATATCCAGGCTCTACATCCTTTACAAAATCAATCATCGGATCTAACACATGTGGTTTTAATCCTGTCATGAACCCAGCTTCACCTAACATTGATTTTTCCATTAACGCATTACATGGACATACTGTTACACACTGCCCGCAACTTACACAAGATGAGTCATTAATGCTTACACCACTATCCCATATAACACGTGGGCGATCTAAACTCCAGTCTATCGATATAGTTTCATTAACCTGTAAGTTTTGACATACTTCTACACACTGTCCACAAGCAATACATTGATTTGGATCATACCGATAAAATGGATGTGACATATCCACTTCACAAGCACTTACTTTCGGCTCATACGGATATTTCTGTTCTTCAATTCCCATCATATGTACGGTGTTATGGACTTTACAGTTACCATTATTGTTATCACAAACGGTACAATACAATAAATGATTCTCTAATATTCGATCCATCGCCTCAGTCTGTGCCTCTTTCGCACGCTGGGACTGTCTTTCAATATGCATACCGTTCTCGAGTTTCGTTGAACAAGCACGCATTAACTTTCCATTCACTTCTACAATACACGTATCACAAGTTTGAATTGGATCTACTTCTGGTACGTGACAAATTTGAGGATGTTCCAAATTACTCTCGTTAAATAATTGTAGTATCGTCTTTTCACCCGATGCGGAAAATTCTTTACCATCCACGGTTACACGGACTGTCTGTTCTGCCATAGTTTCCCCTCTCCTTACAACCAACTGTACAAAGCAATTATGAATCCGTTTTCAAAATCGCATTACTGTACATATTTTTGAAACGCTCTGCCCAAATACTTTTCTTATGAAGTCGATTCTAGATGTTATAAGGTATAACTACGAAAGCTTGAAAATATCACTATTCTACTGTTCTATTATATCGTACATATACAATAATAACCAAAATAATCTGTGATCTTCTTGCTAATAGGTGTTTTTATTTCCTCATTGTTTTATGATAAATACGGGAGAGAAATACACTTAAAAGGGGGATTTTATATGGGACCCACGCAAGAGACTTATACAGTTGTACGCTATCAATCTGGTACATTTTCAAAACAACTTGATGAGATTGTTACAGAATCTCCTATTACTATTAAATTAAATGGTGAAGAGTATGTAACAGTCGTATGTACACCAAATTACATCGAAGATATGGTAATTGGTTTTTTAATTTCTGAAGGAATTATTTCTTCCTATAAAGATGTTGAAGAAATATGGGTTCAAAAAGATAACGGAATTGTCCATGTAACCTCATCAAAAGTAAATCCACTCTATCAAACTTTATATAATAAACGATACATCACTTCTTGCTGCGGAAAAGGTAGACAAGGTTTTATTTTCGTAAACGATGCGGCAAAAGCAAAAGATTTACATGATATACACGTGAAAATTACTCCTGAAGAATGCTTTTACTTAATGAATACGTTACAACAATCTTCCACTACCTTTCGCCAAACCGGCGGTGTTCACAATACCGCACTATGTGATCGAAACAATATCCTTCTATCAAGAATGGATATTGGCAGACATAATGCATTAGATAAAATATACGGCCATTGTTTGCGCAATGATATATCTGTTAAAGGGAAAATCATTGCATTTAGCGGGCGTATTTCATCCGAAATTTTACTTAAAGTTTCAAAAATCGGATGTGAAATTGTTCTATCTAAATCCGCTCCAACAAAACTAGCATTGCAACTCGCTCACGATTTAGGCATTACAGTCGTAGGATTTATTAGAAATGAATCTTGTAATATTTACACACATCCACATCGAATTGATGGTTATCAATCAAATAACTAAAATAACTCCTCGATTGGGGAGTTATTTTAGTTATAAAAATGTAATATATTAAACACTTGAATAGTTAATAAAGTTAATATATAATTTCATTACATATTAAAAACAAAACATTATAGCATATATCTTTTCATTCTTTTACAAATTAAAAGAGACTGCTAACAAAACGCATACACAATCTTATAAAAGTAATGGATTTATTTTATTTGAAATCGACCAAGGAGGTTACAACTATGGAAATTCGCTTATTAACGACAGAGGACGCAGAAATATATTTAAAAGTTTGTATGGAAGGTTTAACGAAGAACCCGGAAGCTTTTAGCTCTTCTTATGAAGATGTTCTGAAACACGAGGATCCTGTAGCTGCTATGGCAAAACGATTAAGCAATCCGGATAAGTATACTCTAGGGGTCTTCAAAGATAACGATTTAATCGGCATTGCTACTTTAGAAACAAAACCATTTATTAAACAAGAACATAAAGCAAAAATCGGTTCCGTTTTCGTTTCCCCAAAAGCACGTGGCCTCGGAGCAGGACGAGCTCTCATTAAAGCAATTATTGAAAATGCCGATAAATTACATGTAGAACAACTTATGCTCGATGTTGTAGTTGGTAACGCTGGTGCCAAAAAATTATATGAATCATTAGGTTTCCAAACTTACGGCGTACAAGAGCGTTCATTAAAACATAACGGTCAATATTGGGACGAGGAACATATGGTTCTGTTCTTAAATGACTAATACTTCAATATAGTTTTTTAAAAGCATCTTCTTATTAAAGAAGGTGCTTTTTTCATTACAACAATGTAATCTTCATGTCACCTTTATCGATCGTACCAAACCTTTCCATTCATTATACTAAAAGTATAAAGTGAAACTTTACTCAGTGGAAAGCTTTACCTCCACTGAGTATTAGTTGAACCAATCGGGCATTTATGGGCAGTTGATCTTCCATCTAACTTCTTCGCATCCACTAAATCTTTAGATGGAAGTCTTACTGCCCATTAATTCGGGGTAAAGTGACACTTTAATTAGTGAGGCACCAATCATACAATGAACGTATAGCATTCAATTGATAGGTAGAGGAGAATGTGACATGAAACAAAACAAACGAGCTATGCTTTTAATATTTACTACAGCAATTGTAACTTCTGGGTTAGCAATTTTACCTTGGTTTATTATATAGAACGATTCCCCTAATAACGAAAAAAGCTTATCGCTTCTTAAGAAGCGATAAGCTTTTTTTATATTATAAAATCCCCAAAATTTTATTTACACAACTTATAATAATAACCATAGATACGGCAATGCACATGACAACCGTATTACGATCTTGCTTTTCTTTTTTTGAAATTTCTTCTTTTGGATTCATGTGTATGATCTCCTTTTAAAAAAAGTGTGAGATAGGAAATTTTTCTTATCCGATGCGAGGTGAATACGAAAACCTTCTCTATCTCACATACACAATAGAATGGAATTGTCATTTTATAAATAAAATGACATGACGTTATGTCGCAACATAGGGTATTTTGTGTCGCTACGTTTTCTATTATAAAAAATAGTTGTGCAAAACTAGTGCATTTTTTATGTCAATTACCCTGAGCGAAAAATAACTCTTCCACTCAATCACATAAAAAGAGTTTTTTATTATTTTCATGTAAACTATACAAATAGACTGAACAGTTTGGGGTGCACAAGATTATGGTAAAAATTTTATTAGTAGACGATGAAGAACGTATGTTACGATTATTAGATCTGTTCTTAAGTCCTCGTGGCTATTTTTGTATGAAAGCCACATCTGGCCTTGAAGCACTAAAATTAATAGAACAAAAAGACTTCGATATTATTTTGTTAGATGTTATGATGCCGAATATGGATGGATGGGATACTTGCTATCAAATCCGTCAAATTTCCAACGTTCCAATTATTATGCTAACAGCTCGTAATCAAAATTACGACATGGTGAAAGGCCTCACTATGGGCGCGGATGACTATATTACAAAACCATTTGATGAGCATGTTTTAGTTGCACGAATTGAGGCTATATTACGCCGTACAAAGAAGGATGGCTTCGTTAGCTTCAACGGTATTGAGTGGGATAAAACGAAACATACTGTCACAGTGTATGACGAAAAAATCTCACTAACTCCTATCGAGTTTTCATTACTTGGACTATTTTTACAAAATACAAACCGTGCTTATAGCCGAGATGATTTAATCGAAAAAATTTGGGGTTATGAAACAGATATTGAATATAGAACAATCGATTCACATATTCGCAATATCCGTGATAAATTGCGCAAAAAGGGATTTCCAGTTGAAAATTACTTAGAAACTGTCTATAAAGTCGGATATAAATGGAAAAGTGAATAATTACTTCGGTCAGTGGACAATAGTATATCACTGACCCTTTATATGAAATAAGGTATGGTGAGAAAATGAGTAAACTTTCACTTAAAATTGGGACATACTTTTTAATATTAGCTTTATGTATTGAAACAATTGCTTTCGTATCTTTTTACAAAAGCATTTCAACAATGCGGATTGAGGAAGAAACACTTGCTCTTTTAGAAAAAGGCAATCGCTATAGTAACAAAATTACAAGACGTTCCAAGTGGAGTGCACATGCTCAAGAAAAGACAAACATCGAACGTGCTGAATACAATAAAAATCCTAAACGTCCTATATACCCAGAGTTCGATATCGCGGATGAGGCTGAACACTTAGTTGAATCAGAATCAATTGCTAACTCTGATATAGCTATCATTATAACGGACAATAATGGAAAAATCATTTCCACTTCAGAACCTGTAACAAAGGCTATGCAAAAACAACTTACTTGTAAAACAAAACAAATCCCCAAAAATGGATTGATCGTCGAGAAGAACTGGAAAAAATCAAAATTCATCACAACGGTAAGCCCAATTAACACAACAGAGTTTCAAGGAAAATTATATATGTTATTAAAAACATCTTTCTTAGAAAATATGTTACTTAAACTCATGAATCAATTTCTTATCATTAGTGTTTTGACAGTTATTTTAACGACTATTTCTGTCTTTGTTTTTTCTCGTGTTATTACAGAACCGCTTATAAAAATGAAGAGGGCGACAGAAAAAATGTCAAAATTAAATAAGCCAATTCAATTAGGTATTAAACGGAATGATGAACTTGGAAGCTTAGCAAAAACAATTGAAGATTTGTCCAGTGAACTGACTTATATGAAAAAAGAACGAAATGAATTTCTCGCTAGTGTCGCCCATGAACTATTAACCCCATTGACCTATATGAAAGGTTATGCGAAGGTAGCAAAGAGAGACTCTTTAACGAAAGAAGAGCGAGAAGAATACTTACAAATCATTGAGGATGAAACAGATAGTGTAACCGATCTCGTCCAAGATTTATTTATGCTTGTACAATTAGAACAACACCAATTTGTTATAAAAAAACAGAAAGTGACCCTTCAACCATTTTTAGAACGAATGGTTGAAAAAACAAAAACAACATTAACTAATAAGCAAATGCAACTTCATGTATATTGCAAAGACGATTTAAAAGTTTGCATAGACGAAAGACGTATGGAACAAGTTATGTTAAATTTATTACACAATGCTTATCAGCATTCGCCAGAAAACACATCTATTACGATACGTGTACTCACGAAAACTGATTCTTTCACAATAAGTGTAGACGATGAAGGTGAAGGTATTCCTGAAGTAGATATCCCGCATATTTTTGATCGTTTTTATCGTGTTGATAAATCCAGAACGAGAGCTACTGGAGGAAAAGGTATCGGGCTAGCTGTTGCAAAAGAAATTGTAGAATTGCATAACGGTTCCATTCTAGTAAAAAGCCAATTAGGAGTAGGAACAAACTTTATAATCGAGCTACCTTTTGAATAAGATGCGTGTGAAAACACCAGTAGTAGTAAACACTACTGGTGTTATTTTGTTCATAAAATCAGCTCATATAAGCTAAGCTTTTGAAATTATTCTTATTTCAATATAAAATAAAGATACATTTGTCAAAGATTTGGAGGGTGATATAATTGGATATCCATGTATTAACAAAAGACGAAGCGGAAATTTACTTAGAACTTCGTGTAGAAGGATTAAAGCAAAACCCTGAAGCTTTCAGCTCTTCTTATGAAGATATTATTAATAAAGAGTGTGCGATTGAATATAAAGCACAAAAATTAGCACAAGATGAAAACTATACGCTAGGTGCATTTAAAGATGGACAATTAATCGGGGTTGCAACACTGGAAACGAAACCATATGTCAAACAAGAACATAAAGCTAAAATCGGTTCTGTATATGTATCTCCAAAAGCACGCGGACTTGGAGCAGGAAAAGCACTTATTAAAGAATGTCTTGAACTTGCTAAATCTTTAGAAGTAGAACAAGTTATGCTTGATGTTGTTGTTGGCAACGATGGAGCAAAAAAACTTTATGAATCATTAGGATTTAAAACATTCGGTGTACAAGAACGTTCATTAAAATATAACGGACAATATTGGGACGAAGAGCATATGGTCTTATTCTTAGATGAAAATAAATAACAAAAAAACATCCTCTCGTGTATGAGGATGTTTTTTACTCTTTTCTAAACCAGGCTGTATTTAATAGTTGAATCGCTTTCGCAATTTCTTCTTCTGATAAAATCGCAAACCCAAGTAAAACCACATTTTCAGGTGCAGTACCATCTTTATAGTACGTAGAAACAGGATATATTTTAATACTACATTTTGCAGCTTCTTGAATTAGTTCCTCTTCTCGCATTCCATTATGCACTTGTAATAAAATGTGCAATCCCGAATCTTCTCCTATCACTTCAACATGATTAGAGAAATACTTTTCTATTTCAAAGACGAGTCGATCCCTCTTTTTTCGGTAGACGACACGCATTTTATGAATATGTTTTTCCCAATAGCCTTCATTTAAAAACTTTCTAATCACTTCTTGGTCCATTCTTGAAACACTTTGTGTATAAAATAAATATTCCTTTTGATACTTTTCAATTAAATGCTTCGGTAATACTATATAGCTCATCCGTAATGAGGGTAACAAGGCTTTTGAAAGCGTCCCCATATAAATAACTTTCCCATCTGTATCTAATCCTTGTAGTGCCGGAATTGGCCTTCCTGAATAGCGAAATTCACTATCGTAATCATCTTCAATAATATACCTGTCTTCCTCTTTTTTCGCCCATTGTAAAAGCTGCGTCCTTCTCGTAATAGGCATAATCATTCCATATGGGAATTGATGAGAGGGAGTTACAAATACAACATTTGCATCACTATTTTCTAAATCCGTCATACAAATGCCATCCTTATCTAAAGATAACATTTGAACCTTTTTTTCTCCCTGTTCAAAAACGACCATTTTCCTATGATAACCTGGATTTTCAACTGCATAATTACTTCCCTTTAACAATTGAAAAAGTAACTTCACTAATATTTGTGTTCCCGCTCCTAATACAATTTGACTAGCTGAGCAACGCACACCTCTAGATTCATACAAATAGCTCGCAATTTCCTCCCTCAGGCTCAATTCCCCTTGAGGGTGTCCAAGAAAAAGCAACTCATTATTATGTGGCTGCCATACATCATTTATAAGCTTGCGGTACGTATTGAACGGAAACGTATTCGTATCAACTCCTGTTTGGGTGAAATCAAATGTATAGTTTTCCTCCCGAAACGGTACTTCTTCTACTTTCTCTTCGCTTCCTTCTACATAAATCATTTGTTCAACTTTACATACAAAATAACCTTTTCTCGATGCCGACTCAATATAACCTTCTGCAAGTAATTGCTCGTAAGCCGCTTCTACTGTATTCTTACTCACTTGTAAATAGCTCGCCAGCTTTCTTTTTGCAGGTAATTTTGTTAAAGCTGGAATCGTTCCATCTTTAATTTCTTTTTTTATATACTCATACAATTGCACGTACAATGCCTTTTTACTATTCATATTTAAATTAGGCGTTAATTCTAACATAATATCTGACCCCTTCATAAAACTGAAATCTGATACTTTTTACAGTACCAGAAGTTATATATAATTCCTTGTATCATGTCACACATAAAAAATCAAATACTCGAGAGGGGATGCATGATCATGAACAACAATAGACGGATGGGACTCATTATGATTATTACAGGAGCTACCTTATGGGGATTATCTGGCCCGATGATTCAGTGGTTATTTCAACACGCTAACGTATCATCAATTGATTTTTTAACAATTCGCTTGTTGCTTGCGGGAATATTTATTTTATCTTTCTTGCTTATAAAGAAACAAAACATATTTCAAATTTGGAAACATCCTAGACATTCTATACAACTTATTATTTTCTCTATTCTCGGCATGCTCGGTGCGCAGTACGCCTTTATTGAAACGGTTCATATTAGTAACGCAGTCACAGCGACATTATTTCAATTTCTAGGTCCTGTTCTTATTACCATTTATGTCGCATTTGGACAAAGAAAATTCCCTGCTTCTATGCAACTACTCGCAATTATAACTGCCCTAACAGGAACGTACTTTATTATTACAAACGGTTCAATTGAAAATATTGTTTTATCAAAAGAAGCCATTATTTTCGGTCTATTAACAGCAATTGGATTTGCATTTTATACCCTTCATCCAGCTTCTCTTATTAAAGACTGCGGAACAACTGTAGTAATTGGCTGGGGAATGTTAATTGGCGGCATTGCCCTCCTTATTTGTAATCGCTCGTTTGAATGGGATCAGCTTTCACAAACTTTTACATCAAAAACTTTTTCTATGCTTATTCTTATCATCATAAGTGGCACCCTTTCTTTCCTCCTTTATATCGGTAGTCTGAAATATTTAGCAGCAACAGAAACGAGCATTTTATCTAGCATTGAACCACTTGTAGCTGCCATCGTTTCAATCGCTTGGCTAAATGAATCCTTTGGAGCCTATCAATTATTAGGCGGCGTATGTATTGTTCTTTCTGTTATTTTCTTAACGATGCCGCAAAAAGAGAATGAACCTACCTTTTCAACTGAACAAATATAAAAAATGTCAAAAGAGGTCGTACAAAACTTACGACCTCTTTTGACGTTTTAAAGGAATTGTCCCGCTTTCTAGCAAATACAATTACACTAACAATAAAAATTAGGAGTGTGACACCATGAAAAAAATTGGAACTATGCTACTTTTCTCCTTTCTCGTCGCTGGATGCACACAAGCGCAGCCTGATTCAGAAGCACCTAAAAAAGAAGCTATCGCCACGTCATCCACCCAAGTTAATGCACCTTCCTTCTTTCATCTTAGCGTTTTAAAAGATGTAAATTGGGAAGAAACACCCTCCTTCATACAAGAAAAAACACCTTTAAAAGGTATCGAAGAAAAGATCGCAATGGCTGATAGCCCCATTATCGCAAACGAAAAAAATGAAATAATGTGGTACTTTTTAGATCCTGAAATGCCCACTGGAAAACTATCTATTATTGCACTAAAGCAAGGATCAGTAACTCCAACACCCGTACTCTTTCAACAAGAAACTTCCAAACCAACTTGGACTACTTCAAATACAATTGATTCCACTACAAACGAACTCCCTCTCACTATGTCACTACCTTCATCTGGATTATGGGTATTAAACATATATGTAAATGAAAAATATTATGATCAGTTTGTAATTACTGCTGAGTAAAGTGACAAAACTAAAACACTTTCTTACAACAATGTAATTTCTACGTCATGTACTTCGATAGTTGAAGTAGCTCTCTTCTCTTATACTTAAAGTAAGAAATGACACGAGGAGAGATGAGAGATGAAAAAAATGATAGAAGTAATCGTAGCAGTAACTGAGGTTTTAGTAAATGGTAAACAAGTTGCAATGGAATTAAATAAATAATGAAGAAGCATAAATAATTCTATATTTCTTCATTATTTTGATTTCTTATCTCAAAAAAGCAGTGCCTTTTTGGCACTGCTTTTAGCTATTAATAACTTGGTATTTTCGTAATTTGCGCCACACCCGAATCAATGGCTGCTTTCGCTACTGCTTCTGCAACACTTGGAACAACTCTTTTATCTAATGGATTTGGGATTACATAATTCGCATTACGTTCTTCGTCCGTAATGATGTTAGCGATTCCATATGCTGCCGCTAATTTCATTTCTTCTGTAATATCAGTCGCGCGCACATCTAACGCACCTCGGAATATTCCAGGGAACGCCAATACATTATTTACTTGATTCGCATAATCCGAGCGCCCAGTTCCTACTACAGCTGCTCCAGCCTCTAACGCATCCTCAGGGAAGATTTCTGGAATTGGATTTGCCATTGCAAACACAATTGCTTTCTCATTCATCGTCTGTACAAGTTCTTTCGTTAATACGTTAGGGGCAGATACACCGATAAAGATATCAGCCTGATGAATCGCTTCTTTTAACGTTCCACGCACATGTTCTCGATTTGTCTTTTTTGAAACTTCAATTTGTGCTTCGTTCATCCATGCTTCACCTTCACAAACAATACCTTCTAAGCTAACTAATGTAATGTGCTGTGCACCAGCCTTTAATAATAATTTTCCAATTGCAATTCCTGCCGAACCCGCACCGTTAATAACAATTTTCACATGATCCATTTGTTTGCTAACAACTTTTAATGCATTAATAACAGCTGCTAAGACGACGATAGCTGTTCCATGTTGATCATCATGGAATACAGGAATATTCGTTTCTTCTTTTAATCGTTTTTCAATTTCAAAACAACGCGGTGCTGCAATATCTTCTAAATTGATCCCTGCAAATGTAGGCTCTAAATTTTTCACAAGGGTAACGATTTCATCCACATCCGTCGTCCCTAAGCATAATGGGAAAGCATCTACATTAGCAAATTTCTTAAATAATATACTTTTTCCTTCCATAACAGGCATAGCCGCTTTCGGTCCAATGTTTCCTAAACCAAGTACCGCTGTTCCATCTGAGACAACTGCCACCATATTCCCACGTGCTGTATAGTCATACACTGTTTCTTCATCTGCTGCAATTGCTTTGCAAGACTCCGCTACACCTGGTGTATATGTCAGACTTAAATCATCCGCTGAATTTACTTCTACTTTACTTGTAATCTCAATTTTCCCTACTAATTCTTTATGCAATAACAATGATCTCTCATTAATTTGATTTTCTAACATACTTATAATCTCCCCTTAATTTGACAAGCTAGCTATATGAATATAGCTAGCTTGTTTGATCATGAAAACATTTTTAATAAGATTGTCGCTGTTACAACCATTGCTGCTCCACCTAAACGAGTCGAAATTTGCGCGAATGGCATTAATTCCATTCGATTGGAAGCTGATAAAATAGCAACATCTCCAGTTCCACCTAAACCACTATGACATCCAGTTACAATCGCTGATTCAACTGGATACATTTTCATCACTTTCCCTACAAGAAAACCTGACGCTACCATTGTAAGAACAACCGATGCACACACAACAACATAGCCTACTGAAAGAACTGCCGCTACGTCTTTTAATGGAATATATAGCAATCCTAGTCCAACCATTAACGGCCAAGTTAAATTCTTCGAAATAAATTTATATAGATGGAATGCCCCTTGCTCCATTTTTGCCGGCATTAATTTAAAGTATTTCACAAGTGCTGCTGAGAAGATCATAATGATTGCCCCGGGGATACCGATGAACTTAGAAGCAAATCCTCCAAAGATGAAGAACGTACACGCGATTAATAAACCTGCTCCCATTAATGAGAAGTCAATTGGCTTCTCTGTATTTTGTTCTTTTAATAATTCTGCTTGATTGTCTGTTTTTACTAATACACCGTTACCACTAAGCTCCGGTTTCTTTTCACCTAAACGCTTCATATATCCTGCACTCACAATTGCGAACATATTCCCAATAATAGCTGCTGGAATAAGCTGTGATACAAACGTTGCTGATGATTCATTTAAAATATCACTATAAGCTAGCGACAATGGTAAAATTCCTTCTCCGATACCACCACTCACAATTGGTACGATGATAAAGAAGAATGTTTGCTTCATTTCAAATCCAAATAGTGAACCGACCAATAACCCTACTACTACAGAAGCTAACGTCCCTACTACTAAAGGTATAAACATACGAACGAAACCTTGTACTAACACTTTACGATTCATTCCTAAAATACTTCCGACTACTAAACAAGAAATATATAAATATAAAAAGTTTGATTTTTTCATTAACATAGTCGCAGCTTCCATTGAAGCTGGATTCATCCAGTTAAAAAATACAAGTAATGATGGAATAAATAACGAAAGTATTGCTGGACCACCGATATTTTTTAAAATTGGAATTCTCATTCCAATGTCACCTAAGAAAATACCCATGATCATAATAACCGCAAATCCACCAATCATATCTGCTGGTAATTTATTATATACAGATGCCCCATAAATAATAGCAGCCAATACTACATATAACGGTAAAGGTATAACACCGATTTTTACATTCATAATTTTAGAAGCGAAAGATTCTCTTTGTACTTCATTTCCTTTAGGAAATGATACCGCTTCCACATTCTTTTGAATTCCCATATGGCACCCCCTTGTTTTCTTAATAACAATATTAAAACGCTTTCAATAGTAAAAATAGTTTTTGTAAGTTTTGTAATTGATTTTGTAATTAAAAAAAGTATAAGCGACTTATAATAAGTCGCTTATACGTAAAACTCTATTTTCTTTTGATCAACACATCTTAGTTTACTTACAGGTCTCCCCACATGTTGGTACATCATTTCGTTTTCTAATACTCCAATGTCAGTTAAAAACATTACATATTTCCGAATAGAAACTCTTGAAATCCCAACTAATTGTGACATTTCATCTGTTGTAAACGCTCGTCCATTCAGCGACTCGATTTTCTGCCAAATTAATTGCAACGTTTGCTTCGTTAATCCTTTCGGAAGCTCTTTAGTAACAGTAGACTCTCTTTTTTCTTTTTGCAAAATTAACGAATCTAATTCCGATTGACTAATTTTTTGTTGTTCTTTCATGAAAGTAAGTTTTTCTCGATATATAGTTAATGCTTCTTTGAATCGTTCCAATGTAAATGGTTTAATTAAATAATCTACTACGCCATATTGTAATGCTTTTTTAATACTCCCCATATCATGTACAGCTGAAATCATCATAATATCGATTTCTTTTTCTTGATTCCGAATATACATTAAAAGCTCAAATCCAGTCTCTTTAGGCATAAAAATATCAAGTAAGACTAAATCTATTCGTGATTCCTCTAATACTTCTATCGCCGATTTTACGGAATTAACTGCTTGAACAAGTTCAAACCCTCCTACTTGCTCTAAATAATGCGTATTTAACATTGCTACCATTGGGTCATCTTCTACAATTAAAACTTTAATCATATTTGCCTCTCATCCCTACCTTTAGGTATTTCAATTGTTATCTTTGTTCCCTTTCCTACTAATGAATGCATATGAATTTCCCCATTTATTCGCTGTATACTTTCTTTTACAAGATACAAACCATAACCGCGGTTATCTCCCTTCGTGGAATAACCTTTCGTAAATAATGCCTCTATTTCTTTTTCTTGTATACCTTTTCCCGTATCTTGCACTGTAATAATTAATGTATTCCCATATTGTATCTCAACTTCAACTTGCTTCTTTTCACAATTCGTCACTGCCTCTAATGCATTATCAATTAAATTTCCGACAATCGTAATTAGTTCATGAGTAATACTTTCATCATCTATTTCTGGCATGTAAGAATCTTCACTTATGATTAATTTTATATTTTTCTCTCTAGCATAGCTCAGTTTTCCGAGTAAAAAACCAGCAAATACTGGACTCTTTATTCTTTTCATAACCCCACCAATTTCATATTGGTGCTCTGATACCATACCGCTTATATACTTCTGTAATTCTTCATACTGTTTCATGTGTGTAAGCCCTAATACGACATGCATTTTATTCATAAATTCATGCGATTGTGCCCGTAATGCTTCCGCATATAGCCTAATACCAGTTAATTCTTCTGCTAATTTTCTAATCTCTGTTTTATCACGGAATGTTGCAATCGCGCCAACTATTTCTCCTTTTACATATAAAGGAACACGATTCGTTACAATCGTAATTCCATAAATATTTTGTTCTTCGTTTAATTGTACCTCTCCAGTTTGTAATACTTCTTTTATACGAGAATTAGGCATATACAACTCAACATCTTTACCGATAAAATCTTCTTCAAGTCCACTTTTCTTAAACAATCGTTTTGCCTCATTATTTATTAAAGTTACATTGGCCTCTTTATCTACAGCAATAATACCTTCCTTTACAGATTGTAGCATCGTATTTCTTTCTTCAAGAATTTTCGCTATCCTGTGAGGTTCAAGACCAAATAAACTTTTCTTTATATGTCTGGCTAGCAATATTGCTCCTATCATTCCTACTAGTATCCCAACTCCAACTCCAATATAAATGATATGTCTACTTTCCTTAACTCTCTCTTTTACATTATCTGCTGAAATACCAACGGCCACCGCTCCAAGTTGTTCACCTGTTTCAGAAAATACAGGTACAAACACTCGCATTGAAATACCTAAAGTTCCTTCTGCCAGCGATACATGTTCCTTTCCTTTCAATGCAGGTCCTTCATCTCCCCCAATAAAATGACGACCTATTTTTTGAGGATTTGGATGTGACTTTCTTATTCCATTCATGTCCATAACTACAATAAACTGAACACCTGTGTTTTTTAATATTCTATTTGTATACGTTTGAATTGCAGAAGTATCTGCTTTCCCAATTAAACCATCGATTACAATTGAATCATTCGCCACAATGTGTGCAATTGTTTTTGCTTTCTCGGCTTGGCTATCCTCCGTTGTCCGTTCTACATTGTGACTAATTAATATATCTGTCACAAGTAAAGAAAAAATTACAACTGTACAAACTAACAATGTAATCGTTTTCCATAAATTCCATAGTCTTTTTCTTTTTTTCATCCCGTTAATGACTCCCCTAATTGCTAAATAGAAAAATAAGTAAGGTGATATTATTCTCACCTTACTTATCTGCTGTTATTATACTTTAAATTTACTAGTCATCGCTTGTAGTTCTTCGGCCATCTCAGCTAAGTTTTGCGAAGCTGAACTAATTTCTTCCATTGAATTCACTTGTTCTTCTGTTGAAGCAGCAACACTTTGCATACTAGCTGTATTTTCTTCTGCAGCTGCTGCAATTTCATCAATAGCATTTGTCACTTCATTTGCATCTCCAGCAATTCTCTTCGTTGTTTCTACCATTTCATTCACTTGAGAAACAATATGTGTAGTAGAACTTAAAATTTCCGTAAAACTTACTTTCGTTTTTGTTACAACATCAAGACCTTGTTGAACTTCTCCATTCACATTATCCATCGCCTTAACAGTATGTTCAATATCAGCCTTAATTTCTGCAATTAAATTCGCAATCTCTCCAGATGATTCTCCTGATTGCTCCGCTAATTTTCTAACCTCATCTGCTACAATAGCAAATCCTCGGCCCTGTTCACCTGCTCTTGCTGCTTCAATAGCCGCATTTAAAGCTAATAAGTTCGTTTGAGTAGCGATATTTTGAATTGCTTCAGAAATAGCTCCTACCTGCTTTGATTTCTCATCAAGAAGTTTAATAATAGCATCCGACTCGGATACCGACCTAGAAATAGACTGCATTTGTGTTGCAGTTTGTTCAACCAAGTCTTCCCCCTCTTTAGCTCGCTCTCTCGCATGTAATGAGGAGATAGAAATCGATTCTGCGCTTCCAGTTACATCTTGAATTGCTGTATTTACTTGTTGTAATGTAGCCGCACCTTCTTCAACACCTTGACTTTGTGATTCAGCCCCACCTGATACTTGTTCCATTGCAATTGTAATTTGATCTGTCGCATCATTTGCTTGCTGTACGCTCGCTGTTAACTCTTCAGCCGATGCAGCGACATGCTCTGCTGAAAAACTAATTTGAGTAATCACATCTTGTAAAGAGGCAGACATTTCATTAAAGGAATTCCCTAATTTCCCTATATCATCATTTGAATGAATTGTAATTTTCTCTGTCAAATCCCCCTTACTAATTTTATATGTCGAGTCAGCTATTTTTCTTAATGGTCTTGTAATAGACTTTGTGATGAAATAAATTAATACACTACCAAATACAATAGCGATAGCAATGACAATAAAAGTCTTATAAAACACTGGATTCGCAGCTTCGGTAATTTCTTCATCAAACATGACTCCAACTACTTTCCAGCCCGTTTTCTCATTTGTTGCAAAGATTAAATTCTTTTTATCATCTTTTTCTGTATAAGCAACATTTCCTTGTTTTTCTTCATAAATTGGTTTAATCCAAGGATCAGTAACTTTTGCACCTGGTTTTCTAGATGGATGACTAACAATTTGCTTATTTTGATCTAAAATAACTGCATAACCTTTTTCCCCAATATTAATCATTTTGGAGATTTTTAAAATGTTATCTAAATTTAAGTTAATTCCTATAACACCTTTACCATCTTTTACTTCTTTAGCAATTGTCACTACCATATTTTTTGTAGATGCTGATTGATATGGCGCTGTAACAATTACTTTCCCTTTATTTTCATGTGCTTCTTTATACCAATCTCTATCTGTTGGATTATACCCATCAGACATTTGGATAAATGGTTCTCTTATAAACTTTCCCGTCTGCGTTCCAATGTAAATACCTTCTACTTCTGGATGAAGTTTTATATATTGCGCTAATTTCGTTCTTACTATTTCTTCTTGACCGTTTGGATATGTATCCTCTGTTAAGATGTCCGCAAAGTATGCTGCATCAACAAATTTCTCTTCTATATTTTGAGAAATAACAGTATTTAAAATCGAAATATTTTCCTTTGCTTTACCTGTGATTTGTTGTTCAAAATTTGTTTTGGCAGTTTGATATGAAACACCACCGATAATAAGTCCTGGTATAGTTAAAATAAGAAAAAATGAAATGATTAATTTTTTCTTGATACTCATACATTTAACCCAGTTAAATATTTTTTGCATAATAAGCCTCCTTTATGTAATGTGGATACTTGTGTAATTTTATACAAGCGACATATATAAAACAATATATAATGATAACATGTAATATTTTTGTCAATTATGCATTTTTACATATTCACTACTTCTAAAGATTTAATCATAAGAAATAAGAGAACTTGAGCTTATATAATAAGCTCAAGTTCTCTTATTTCTTTACAAAAAAACGCCTACAAAAAATCCGCTTACAATTCCTTACATCTCTTTCCTTACTAATTCATTTGGAGCTTTTCACATAACTAATCGCCTGACTACCCATTTGCACCCATGCCTGTTCAAATTTTTCTCTCGGCACTTTTACATCTAAGCTATCCTTAAGTGGATCCCGAATATATACAGATTCCTGATCATATCCAATAAGTACTACACAATGTTCATTATACGTAATAGAAACATCTCCACTATTTGTTTCCCATGTAGTAAATTCATCTTCATCTAATGGCGCAAATGTTGCATTTGTAATCATAACTACCGGTTGTCCTGATTTTACACTCTTATAAAGTTCTTCTATATTCTTCCCTGTTAAGTCTACAGCTTTATTAGGTAAATACTGTTTCGCTAATTGAAATAGTGGTCCATGATATACACCATATCCAGATTCAGAAAAGGTATAAATATTCCCTACAAATCCTTCATTCGGATTCCCACGTACACCATCATTCATAAAATCAACTTTCTTTATTTCATTTGCTAATTTCATTTTATCCGCTTTAACACCTGCATATTGTAACAGCATCGCTAAACTTGTTACTTCGCAGCCCCTATCTAGCTCTGGTAATTGCTGAATTAAAGGTACATTTGATAAGATAACCTTTTCATCATTATTACTAAACTCCGCTTCTTTTCCGCTTCGTATATGGAAGAATGTTAACTTCTCCACATACTTTGTTATTCCATTTGTATATATATTCCATGCTGCTATAGCTAGTAAAGCCATACATATATACCACTTCCATCTTCGTATCACTCTCACGCCCTTTTTAGTTCGTTAAATAAGAATAAAACGCGTCAGCATCCGTGCGAATCACCGGTATAAAATTTAGTTCTTTTCCTTTTTCAGGCTGATCTTTTTTTATTTTTTCGGCTAATTCTTGAACGTTCATATTCGTTTTATCCATATTAAGCTCATCTGCCATTTGTAATACTTTTTGCTCATTAATTTCTTTTAATACTTGATATATATCTTTCCCATACAAATCAATATGATATTTTTTTGCTTCTTCCTGTACTTTTTGTTCATACACTTCTTGTGCTAACGTTTCTATCTCTTTTCCTTTTTGGGAAATACCTAACTTCCCTGCTTCCTCTCTTACTTTCGTTCCATAGATTTCTTCCTCAATGTCCTCCATTTCTTTTCCATTTATCGAGATGCCTAATTTATCCGCTTCATCGTTAATTTTAATCGTATTAATTTGATTAATTAAATTTACAATCGTTGTATTCTCTATAGATATGCCTAGCTTTAACGCTTCTTGCTTTATTTTTGTTTCATAGATTTCTTCTGAAAGAGTTCCAACATCTTTTCCTTCAATCGAAATTCCTAACTGTTCTGCTTCCCTTCCTACTTCTGTTTCATGGATTTCTTTTTCTAGCGTAATTTGTTCTTTCCCTTCCGTTTCAATCCCTAGATTCTCCGCCTTTTCTTCTGTATGCACCGCATGTATCTTTCCATTGTTTAATTGTTCTTTACTGCGCTGCGTGTAATTTGTCTTTCCTTTTGATGTTTCAGAAGGAGAGGCACCGCCTAATATACTTAAACTCATTACTCCAATAGTGAATACCGTCATCATTTTCTTTTTCAAAATTAATTCCTCCCTCTTACACTCTCTTTTCCATCATTCCCTATACATAATCGAAATAACGTTATGATTGATATAATCTGCTCAAATCCCTTTTTATAATCGCTTCTTCATAGGGCTAACTTTCTGTATATCATACATGTTATAAATAGTTTCTTAACTTTCCCTTAAAAAAAGACGACCTTGTAAAACAAGATCGTCTTCTCACTTATATCCTTTGGTTTTTCGGAAGAATCACTTCAAAACAAGCGCCCTCTCCCCATTTGCTCTCTACTAATATTTTTCCATAATGCTTTTCTACAATCCAATTTGCAATTGAAAGACCTAATCCAGCTCCTTCTGACGCACTTCTCGCTTTATCTCCTTGATAAAAACGATTAAATAGTTTTGGGATATCCTCATCTTTCACTCCTATCCCATCATCGTTTACTCGTATACGAATCGAACTGTTCGTTTGCATACAATCAATTTGAATATGCCCACCTTCATTCGTATACTTCATCGCATTATCTAACAATATGACCATCATTTGATGAACTCTCTCTCTATCACCCGTAAATGATATATCATGTTCTACTCTCAATATCATCTCTTTTTCTTGATATGACGCAATTTCCTTATATGGATCTACTATTTCTTCTAACAATGTATCCATTTCAAATGTTTTCTTATCCATCTCAATTTGATTAGAATCTGAACGTGCTAACAATAATAAATTAGCTACAAGCTTAGATAATCGTCTACACTCCTTTGAAATCGTAGAAATATCCATCGCTTTTTCTTCTATTGTCGCAGATGGTGATTGAAATAATATATCTGTTTTGGATTGAATAACCGCAAGTGGTGTCCTTAATTCATGCGATGCATCCGAAACGAATTGCTGCTGTTTTTCCCATGAATTTTGAATGGGTACGAGCGCCCTGCCAGCTAAAAAAAATCCAATTCCTATTGCACATAAACTTCCTACGCTACACCCTATAACAAGAATTAAAAATAAAGTATTTAACATGTCTTTTTCAGCTGTTATATCGCGTACGATTTGAACTATTTTTCCATCTTGTTGAAATGCAAACGTTCTAAAATATATCCCTTGCACTTCTATATCTTGCAAAGTTCCTAATTTCTTTGGCGAAAACTTTCCTAAATTGTCTTCAAAGAGTAAACGTCTTTTGCCGTTTTCAACATCTATCTCCACTGTGTTTCCACTCCAAGTTAACTCCATTATCCTCGGATCCCCAATTGGAGGATATCCCCTCATTTTTTTAGTTAGTTTTTTATCATTTGCATTCTCTCTATGTTGAACGGCTTTTGCTATTGATTCATTTACTCCACTATAAATACGCTTATATGTGTACGAATAAATAATACTACCTAATACACCTATCAAAATGATAAATACTAATGAATTCAATATAGTCAATCGAATGCGCGTCTTCTGAAACATACTTCCCTTTTTCATTGTTCTTTTAATATATATCCAATACCTCGAACGGTTTGAATATCTTTCTGATAACCGAATGGCTCTAATTTTTTACGTAAATGATGTACATACACTTCTACAATTGCTACTGTCGTATCTGAATCAAATCCCCAAACACGATCAAAAATTTGTTCACGCATTAAAATCTTTCCGCTATTTTGAACAAGGTACTCTAGAAGCTCATATTGTTTTAATGTTAGCTTCATACTTTGTCCATCTACTTGAACATCTTTATCTTTTCCGAACAGCTCAATCCCTTTATAACGAATAGTCTGCTTTGTTGTTAAACTACCGCTTCGTCGTAATAAAGCACGAATTCTCGCTTTTAACTCTGGAGCTTGAAATGGCTTAACGATATAATCATCGCCACCAAAATCCAAGCCTTTCACGCGATCTTCTAGAGAATCTCTCGCTGTCAAAAATAGGACTGGTGTTTCAATCTTTTCATCACGTATTTTTTGAATTACTTCAAAACCGTCCATTTCTGGCATCATCACATCAAGCAAAATGGCATCATATATATTTTGTAACGCTAGAAATAATCCATCTTCTCCATTCAATGCTGTATCTACTTCAAATTCATCACGTAATATTTGGACAATAGACTCTAATAAAGAAGCATTATCTTCTACTACGAGTAAGCGCATATTCTCACCTTCCACCATATTGTTCAATTCTATTTATAATTACATTTTAACGTTTTTTCCGATATAAAATTGGGAAGATTTATTATAAAAGCTCTTCCTTAAATTTTGCTTAATAAAAAATTGAAAGAAATAAGATTCCCCTCATCTCTTTCAACTTTTTACTACGTATACCTTTTTACTCGGCAATTCTAAACAATTTAACTGGCCACCATATACAGCACCGCCATCAATCCCTATAATACGATTACTACCAAAATACACGCTGCAATTCTCACTACCATGAAGTGTTTTTGTTTCCGTATGGCCAAATACAACAACCTTTTCACCACTGTATCCATTATGAAACTCATTACGAATCCACATTAACTTATATAGTTCACATTCCGAAACTCGCTTCAATGGCTCAACACCAGCATGTACAAATATATACTCTTCTGTCTCAACGTAATGATCTAATTCTTGAATAAACTTTACATGTTCCTCTAAAACATGAGATTGTAACATTGGTTTTCGGAAGGCTTCCTCATTGACCACAATATCTTCTTCTACAAAGCCATAGCTGTATAAAGTCTTATCTCCACCATTCCTTTTTACCCAATGGTTCCATGAACGTTCCTCATCCGTCGTTAACGCTTTAATCATCATATCTTCATGATTGCCCTTTAGAACGAGGGCTCCCTCTTCTTTTAACGCTTTTACCTTTTCAATTACTGCACGCGCATTTGGACCACGATCTACATAATCCCCTAATAAAATCAATTGATCCTGTCTTGCGTCGTATTGAGTTTCTTCTAATAACTGTTCGAACTTTTCTATTTCTCCATGAATATCACTAATAACAAGAATTCTTTTCATATTATCCCCTTCTTTCTAAACCACTCTCTTTCTAATTATAGTTCAAAACAACAGAAATTTCTGAACTCATATTTATTACAAACAAAACGATTATGCTTACAACAATGTAAGTCTCTTGTCATCCAATTCGATAGTTGCAATTGCTATATTTCCTTATACTAAAAGTAAGAAATGAAACAAAAAACAAGGAGAGATGAGACATGAAAAAAGTGATGGAAGTTGTAGTAGCATTGGCAGAGGTTTTCGTAAATGGGAAACAAGTTGCAATGGAGTTAAACAAATAATGAAAAGGACAAGATTCATTCTAGACTCTTTACTCATATAAAAGAGATAAGACTTCTTCATTTTTTGGATCCCTTATCTCCTTTTAAAGAAAGCCGTATCCTTTTTTTAGGATACGGCTTTCTCTTATTGCCATGTTTCATTTACACACTTTATTATTCCTTTTACTATGTATCTATCCCTCCCCTCAAATAACTTGTTCAAAACAAAAATCCCATTTACATACACATTACTGAATCCATCATACGAAATGACTTCTTCATTCTGTCTATCTAAATGGGATTATTTCATACTTGTTATTCCACCGGTTGTAGTTGTGGCTGTACTACTTCATTCGCTCCAGCTACCCTCAACATATTTGCAATATCTTTAAAACCCCTTTTTTCAGCATATTGCAATGGCGTAATATTTTCCTTATTGGCCATATTTACATCTGCCCCGTGGTCAATAAGCATTTGAATTACTTTCTTATGATTTTCACTACCATTTCCTAATATGATTGCTTCTACTAAAGCTGTTCCACCACGAGCATTTCTATAATTCACATCAATATCTGTATGCTCTAACAATTCTTTTACGACCTCTACATGGCCACGTTCAGATGCAGAAATGAGTGCTGTTCCACCTGATTTAGTAATTTCTTTCGTATTAACCCCTGCATTAATTAGTAGCTTTACAATGTCTGTATATCCTTCTCTACTTGCATAAAGAAATGGATTACTTTGTTTCTCATCTTTACTTTCAATATTAGCACCTGCACCAATTAACGCTTTAACTGTCTCTACGTGATTTTGATACGTTGCTGCAAGGATAGGCGTTTCTCCGTTGTCACCTTCTACATTTATATTGGCTCCATCTTGAATCAGCTTCATAGCTGTTTCTGTGTCTCCAAGAGTCGCAGAAAGTAGCAACTGTTTGTCCATTAAATTTATACTTTTTTCTTCTTTAGATTCTTCCTGTTCTTTATGCTTTTCTTTTTTCTTTTCGTTTTTCACATGAACCGGTTTCGATTCTGGCTCCTCTTGCTTATCGCAAGCCACTACCGTCATTAAAAGTCCTAATAACATACATAATAAAATTTTTTGTTTTCTCACAACTACAGCTCCTATGAAAGATAATGTTTTCTTAACCATTCCTCCATCACATACAATAACTCTTCCTGATTACATTTATCCATAAGCCCTTTATATTCCTTCTTTAATCGGATTATCTAAACTTATACCTATGTTTCTCAACCTATCTTAGCGAAGCAATTAGTTTAGCATGATTTTACCGCATTTGTATACATTTCTAAAAAGTACATACATGATTGCTTTAGGTTACTATATTCCATTGTAACCGTTCTTCTAAAAATTTTACACCTTTTCTATATTTGCATTTGAGTAATACTAAAAAAGACAACTATATAGTTGTCTCTTTCTAGTATTAATGATGACCACCGTGATTTCCCTTTTTAGGATTACCCATCATTTCTTTATTCATTTCCCATTTATGCTCTGCTAGCTCTTTATACGAAAGAACTTTCCCCTTATAGTTAGATACAAAGTTCTTCGCATCTTTTTTATTTTTGAATGAAATGACATTGTAAGCCATTGGTGTTGTAATTGTTTTATCATATACATAAGTAGCGTCTTCTAACGAAACCCAATCTTTCGAATCATAATCTCGAACAAATTTTTCTTTCGTCTTTTCACCTGGATTAATCTCCATCCATTTATACATACAACCGATATCATCAAACTTTAACGCTTTTCCATTTTCTAAAATGACTTCTGTTGCAAATTGATTATCCATTACCCCAATTTGGCAAATATCACACTTATCATGATTCTCATCAATTGCCACAGCCTCTGCTCGTTTCTTACCACATCCTACTATTGTAAAGACAAGGAATAAGCATATAACAAGCATCACATACTTTGTTCTCATTTGATTTCCTCCCTAACCGTATCTTCTACAAGGAGCATATCAAAAACTTGTGTGCGATTTGTGAAAAAACAATGTGGCTTTTGTAATATATGGAACAAAAAAGATGTGTAGTCATTTCTACACATCTCTCATCATTCACAACCTGTAATTAATAAATCGTCTTCTAACGTAACTAATAACGTTTCTGTATTAATTTGCTGCCCTGCAACTACATTTACTAGTCTTATATTTCCACTGATACCGACCGCAACTTTTTCAAGTTCACCGTTATTTTTTCGGATCATCATTAATTTTTCCCACTCATATACGTAAGAAGATTTATTAACAAAAATTTCTTCTACTGTTCCTTCATAAGAACTATAAATCTCTTCCATTCTCTTTTTCATATAAAATCTACTCCCTATGTCACACTTCAATATTTTCATCTTATTCTACCATTCTTATGGAGAGCAGCTTACTTTTTAAAAATTCAAATTAACTCCCGTGAACAAAATGACCAAAATAAAAATTATGCTTCTAATGATGTTATTTTTCAAATTATTTACCATTTAGATGGATGCTTTTATGATAAATAAAAAAAGTTTTTTCTGAATTTTCATTACATTTTGAAAGCGCAATCATTTTTTTGAGGGGGATATTACATGTTAGCACTACTTGGATTTGCAATGGTATTTGTCTTTATGTTTTTAATTATGACGAAACGTATGTCTGCACTAGTCGCGTTAATATTAATTCCAATTACTTTCGCATTAATTGGTGGTTTTTATGCAAATATGGGACCTATGATGTTAGAAGGCATCCAAAAACTAGCACCTACTGGTATTATGCTTATGTTTGCTATTTTGTATTTTGGAATTATGATTGATAGCGGTTTATTTGATCCTGTCATTAGTCGGATTTTGAAATTTGTAAAAGGAGATCCTTTAAAAATTGTTGTTGGTACAGCGATTCTTACAATTATCGTTTCATTAGATGGGGATGGAACAACAACATATATGATTACTGTTTCCGCAATGTACCCACTATATAAACGCCTTGGAATGAATCCACTTATATTAGCTGGGGTTGTTATGTTAGGAGCAGGCGTGACAAATCTTACACCGTGGGGCGGACCGACAGCTCGGGTTATGAGTGCTCTTGGACTAGACGCATCAGAGCTCTTTACACCACTTATACCAGGAATGATCGCTGGTGCCATTTGGGTCGTTTTCGTCGCTTACTACCTTGGCAAAAAAGAAAGAAAGCGTTTAGGTATTATGGATGTACAATATTTAAAACAAATGCAAACGATGGATGAGCAAGCTGCCACAGTTGAAACTGCTGTTCATAAACGCCCTAAACTGCTATGGATTAACTTTTTATTAACTGCTACCTTACTTGTCTGTCTCATACTAGAAGTTATGCCGTTACCTGTTTTATTTACAATTGCTTTCGCAATTGCTGTTATGCTTAACTATCCGAACTTAGAACAACAGAAAGAACGTATTGCTTCTCACGCAGGAAACGTATTAGCGGTTGTTTCTCTCGTATTTGCCGCTGGAATTTTCACTGGTATTTTATCAGGAACAAAAATGGTAGATGCAATGGCTCAAAGTGTAGTCACTCTTATACCAGACGCTCTTGGACCACAACTACCAATTATTACAGCACTTCTTAGTATGCCGTTCACATTTTTCATGTCCAATGATGCATTTTACTTCGGCGTATTACCTATTTTAACGAAAGCTGCCGCTGCTTACGGAATTAGTGCAGCTGAAATGGGACGCGCTTCATTACTTGGTCAACCTGTTCACTTATTAAGTCCTCTTGTCGCATCCACTTATTTATTAGTCGGAATGGCCAAAGTTGATTTTGGTGAACATCAACGCTTCACTTTATTGTGGGCAGTTGGAACGACAATGGTGATGTTGATTACTGGAATTGTAATTGGGATTATTCCAATATAAGATAAAAAAACAGTAGCGGACACATATCCTCTACTGTTTTTTTATTATGAAGAAACAAGAAAATACCTTCTTTCTGGTCTCCCAACACTCCCATATGTAAGCTCCGCATGTACTTTCTTTCTAGATATTAAATACTCTAAATAGCGCCTCGCTGTTGATCGGCTTACCCCAACCATTGAGCTTAACACTTCTGCCGTAATACCTTCTTCATCAACTGTTAACATATGCTTTTTTATTTTTGCTAAAGTTAAAGGGTCTATACCTTTCGGAACATATTCTATTTCATTTCCCTTTACGCCTCTTTGAGACCATAAATGTTCTATTTGTTCTGTAGATAATTGATTACTTTTCTTTAATTGTACAATCTTTTTTTTATAACTTTCCAAACTTGCCTTAAATCGATCAAACATAAGTGGCTTTACGATATAATCTGTTACTCCGCCTCGTAGAGCGTGCCTCACTACATCTGTTTCTGATGCAGCTGTAATCATAATAATATCTGTATCATGTAAATTATGCCTAATATACGTGACAAGTTCCGTTCCTTGCATATCAGGTAAGTACACGTCTAATAAAACGAGCTGCGGCTTCACAAGATCGAGCCATTCTTTCGCTTGTTCTCCAGTCGTTGCTGTTCCAATGACTTTAAATCCCTCAACCTTTTCAGTAAAACGCCGATGAATATCTGCAATTCGAATATCATCTTCTACAATCAATACTTCAATCTCCTCACCCATTACAATTCGCCTCTCTCTTTTGGTAATGCAATAATAAATAATGCACCACCTAAATCCCCTTTTTCTATTGCGATACTTCCATTTAAATCTTCCACTAACTCTTTCACTTTTGCTAATCCATAGCCTCGCTTCCCACCCTCTTTCGTCGAGAAGCCTTTATAGAATATGCTAGTAATGACTTCATCATGAATCCCTTGTCCTGAATCTTCCACTTCAATTACTATTTCTTCTCCGATATCAGTTACAAACATTCTTACCTTCTTATCATTCTCTTCATTTCTTTCAATTGCTTCAAATGCATTCGTAATTAAATTTCCTAAAATAGAAACGACGTAATTACTCTCAATGTGTGGGCTTAATTTATCTAAGCTACTTTCTCGATCTAGCATAAAATCAATCTTCAACTCTCGCGCTCTATTATAGAATCCAATTAAAATTCCACCTAACCACGGATTTTGAATTCGCTTCATAATAAATTGAACAAAATCTTGATATACCGCTGTTTCTTTATGAATAAGCTCTAAAGCATCTTCATATGATTCTAACTGAATAAGACCTGAAAGCGTATACAACAAATTGTTATACTCATGCGTTTGCGCTCGTAATGCCTCTGTATATTGCTTCGTCTGAGATAACTCTGCTGTTAACTGATCCATTTCAGATTTCAAACGTAAACTCGATACAACGCCAGTTACTTTATTTTTCACTTTAATAGGTAGGCGGTTCGCAATAACAGCCTGCCCTTTTATATTTAATTGACGATCAAACTGTTCTTCACCAGTTTGAAGCACATCTAGTATCGTTGAATTAGGAATTACATTTAAAATAAATTCTCCAATAATATTTCGTTGTTCATCTAGCGAAAGAATATCATAAGCTGCTTGATTGACTAAACTAATCATGCCGTTTTGATCAATAACAATAATCCCTTCACGTACAGATTGAATCACTGTACTATGCTCTTCATATAAAGATGAAATTTCCTCTGGCTCCATCCCAAACATCATTCTTTTTATACTTCCCGCTAAATATATAGAACCAATTATCCCGATTAAAAGACCTATTACTGTAATCCAAAATACACGCTTTCCATACACTTCTACCGCTCCATGAATATCATCCATCGAAAATCCAACGGACACCACACCAATAATTTCATTCTCCTGATTACGGATTGGAACTTTCCCGCGTAAGGAAGGTCCTAATGATCCAGTTGCTTTCGAAACATAAGATTTCCCTTCCAACAGAACTCCTTTATTATCTCCACCAACCATTGCTTCTCCTATTTTATCTCGCTTAGGATGTGCATATCGAATCCCCTCTTTATTTCCAACTACAATAAAATCAGCGTCTGTATCAATTCGAATTTTTTCTGCAATTGGTTGAATGATAGAAGCTGGGTTTTCTTTTTGAAAAGCTTCCGTTATTTCAGGTATAGCAGCAACTGTTTTCGCAACATGCAAAGCCCGTTTGCCAATTTGCTCTTCTACCGTTTCAGATAATATGTAATAAAATAAATAACTCGTTAGCATAAGTACAACTAAAATAAGTGTACTTATAGTTAATGTAATTCTCGGTTGGAGTTTTAATTTTTTAAATTTCAAAACCATTCCCCTAACATGATTAAAGATAGAATTTAAAGAATATACAGTCTCTTTAATTATACTTAATCATAACACGGTTACTCTATATTTCTTTCTTTTTCTCTTCATAAAAAAAGAAACGAAGTACAATTACTACCTCGTTTCTTAATATGGTTATTACACTTTAAACTTACCAATCATCTCTTGTAATTCTTCTGCCATTTGCGATAAATGAACTGCTGCTGCATTGATTTCATCTACTGAAGCTAATTGTTCTTCTGAAGAGCCGGCAATATTTTGAACACTTGCTGCATTTTCTTCAATCGTAGCTGCAATTTCATTAATAGATGCACTAACTTGTTTTGCATCTACTGTCATTTGTTTCGCTACTTCTACCATACTATCAATTTGTACAACTGTATCATCTGTAGACTTCAATATTTCAGCAAAGCTTTGCTTCGTTTCATTTGCAACTACAAGTCCTGATTGTACTTCTGTCCCAACTTGCTTCATAGAGCTTACTGTTTCTTTTATGTCAAATTGTATCTCTTTTACTAGTTTTCCGATTTCCGTAGAAGACTGTCCTGATTGTTCTGCTAACTTTCGCACTTCATCTGCTACAATTGCAAATCCTCTTCCTTGCTCTCCAGCTCTTGCAGCCTCAATCGCAGCATTTAACGCTAATAAATTTGTCTGCTCTGCAATATGTTGAATCACCTCAAGGATTGCTCCAATTTGTTTCGATTTATCATCTAATAAAACAATCACTTTATCTGATTGTGAAACAGAATCATGGATTAATTGCATTTGATTGACAGTTTGATCAACTAACTTCCCACCATCTTCGGCCTTTTTCTTCGTATACATAGATGCTGTGGATACTAATGAAGAACTATCTGCAACACGCTGAATTCCTTCTGTAACTTCTTCTAATAATGTTGCGCCTTCTTCGACTTCTTTCGTTTGTATTTCCGCTCCACTAGACACTTGCTCAATTGCCTGTGTAATTTGTTCCGTCGCTTCACTTGTCTGCTTCATACTAGCTGTTAATTCTTCTGAAGATGCTGCTACATGGCCTGCTGAAGTGTTTATATTGGAAATGACCTTCTGTAACGATGTTGCCATCTCGTTAAAACTTTCTCCTAGCTGTCCAATTTCATCTTTAGAATGAACTGTAATGGATTCTGTTAAATCACCTTCACTAATCTTTTTCGATGATATAACAAGTTGTTTTAACGGAGTAATAATGGAAGCAATTATGAAGTAAATTAAAATCCCACCAATTATTAATGAAATACCAATAACAGTTATCGTTTTATAGAAAATGGGTTCAGCCGCTTCAATAATTTCTTTTGAAGGCATAATTCCTGCTATTTTCCATCCAGTCTGCTTATTTGTTATAAAGGTAACATTACGATCATCACCATCGAGTTTGAATTTAAAATCACCTGTTTCCTGTTTGTACAATTCCTTCTCAAGTTTTTCTTCTATTTTGTCACCTGGTTTCATCGTGGGATGTGCTATTACATGTTTAGATTGGTCGAAGATTGCTACATATCCTTTTTTACCGATATTGACCATTTTTGAAGTATTTACAATATCATTAATAATTAAATCAATACCGAGAACACCACTTTTATCCTCATTCTGTTTTGCTATTGTAATAACAATATTCCCTGTTGTACTTGACTTATATGGGGCTGTGATAACCACTTCTTCGCTTTTTTTCGCTGCTTCTTTATACCAATCTCTTTCGGTAGGATTATACCCATCTGGCATTTGAATAGACGGTGATTGAATAAATTGTCCCGTACTAGCCCCCGTATAAATTGCTTCTATTTCTGGATGTAATTTATTATATTCTTCTAATTTATTTTGCACATTTTGAAGCTGATCAGTGCCGTAAATTACTCCATTAAATAACTTTGTAAAATATACTACGTCTACCTTTTTACTGTCTATCTCTTTGTTAATAACATTATTTAAAATCTTTACGTTATCTTCCGCTGATTGTAAGATTGTTTCATTAAAATTTGTCTTCGCTTGTTGATAAGACGTCCAACCAATTACAATACTTGGAAGAATTAAAACAATAACAAATGATACAAGTAACTTTGCTTTTAAACTACTTCTTCTTAATTTCCCTTGAAACATATTTCTACCCCTCCATACCGTTTTAAATGTAATTATATTACATTTAATTTCTTTATATAAATTATACGATTAAAAAGTATCAACTCTTTATCTCTTTTTCTATTAAAGAATTAATACATACCTTTTTCATTCTATATAAATTAAATAATTAAAACAATATATAAAAATGTAAATTATTCTAAATATTATAATTCACAGAAGAACCTCTAGTATCTCACTTACTAGAGGTTCTTCCCACTATACTATTCTTTATCTTTTTCTACTTCTTTTTTCTCATCTTCTACTACAGATACAACAGGTTTATCGTTTGATAATTGTTGTACTGCTCCTTTGCCAGCAAATCCTTCTAGTAACTCTTTTAAATCAATACCAGAAGAGGCTTTTAATGTTTCTTGCATCGTTGCCATTAAATCAGTCGCATAACCTGCAACTTTTCCGGCGCCGCTATTTTTACCACCGCCGCCTGTATCGACAACTGTAATTTTATCAATATTGCTAAGTGGGCTTGCAAGTTCCTTCGCATAACTTGGAAGCATTTTAAGAACCATATCCATAATTGCTGCTTGACCATATAATTCAAATGCCTCTGCAATTTTTTGTTTCGCTTCTGCTTCTGCTAAACCTTTTAATCTAATAACATCTGCTTCCGCTGTACCTTGTGCTTTTTGCACTTCTGCTTTTGCTTGACCTTGCGCTTTTTCGATTTCCGCCTTCGCTAAACCTTCTACACGTACTTCTTCTGCACGAGCTCTCGCTTCAGCTTCAATCTTATATTGATCCGCATCTGCCTTTTTAATTTGCTTCACTTTTTCTGCTTCCGCTGATTGCTCAACAGCATAGCGATCTGCATCTGCTTTTTTCTTTACTTCTGCATCGTATTGCTTCTCACGACGCGCAATCTCTTTTTCTTCTAATTCAATTTGTTTCTCACGCTCAATGATTTTAACGCGCATTTGCTCTTCTGTAACACCTTGTTGTGCTTTCGCTTGTTGTAATTCGTAAGAAAGATCCGCGTCTGCTCGAGCTTGTTCTTGCTCTCTCTTATAAGATTGTACTTTTAACTCTTTATGTTTTTCAGCTTCAGCGATTTGGGCATCACGTTGATATTCAGCTTCTTTCGCTTCTTTCTCAGCACGAGCTTTCTCAATACGAGCTTCTTTTTCACGCTCTGCATTCGCAATAGTTGCATCACGCTTAACTGTCGCAATTTGCGGCTGACCAAGTGCATCTAAGTAACCGTTCTTATCCATAATTTCTTTAATTGTAAAGGAAACGATGCGAAGACCCATCTTCTTCAAATCTGTAGAAGCTACTTCATGCACCTTTTGAGCAAATTGCTCTCTATTACTATAGGCATCTTCTACTGTCATAGAAGATAAAATCGCACGTAAATGACCTTCTAAAACTTCTTTTGCTTCTATCTTTAACTCTTCTGTTTCTTTTCCTAAATATTGTTCAGCTGCTGTAGAAACTTCTTCAATGGTAGATCCCACTTTAATAATAGAAACACCGTTTACTGTAATCGGAACACCTTGCTTTGTATACGTATCACGTGTACCAACTTCTAATTTGTAGTTTAATAGACTTAAAGGCTCTGCTCTTTGCATAATTGGAACTACGAAAGTACCGCCACCGCGAATAATCTTAATCTTCTTTCCATCATCAGTGGTAACTACATTTTTCCCGCCACCAAGCCAGTTCCCTGTAACAATTAATGCTTCATCTGGGCCAACTGTTCTATACTTCGTAATGAATACTAAAATGAGTAGAATTAAAATTGCGAGTAAAACTCCACCAATAATTAATGGAATCGTCATGTAAATTCCCCCTTATAATTTTGGTTTTTTTAAAGAATAAGCGATGTTTTGTACAAGCAAAACACCATCTTGGACTCCCTCGATAATAACTTCAGTTCCTTGTGAAATATCTTTTCTCCCAATTGTTTTAGCTGGAATTGCATTACTTCCAAATTGAGAGGAGATTAATACTTCTCCAAATCCTTCTGTAGGAATTGTCGTAATGACTTCTCCCTTGCAACCAATGAATTCATCCATACGTTGCACAGTATTTTGTTCTGCTTCTGCAATCGGCTTTAAAATTAGTATTTTCATTATGAATACACCAATAAAGGATATAGCACATGCAGCCCCGAAAATAAGAATGCTATTAAAGGAAAATAAATATTCTCCTATATAACTAAGTCCACATAACATGGCGAAGAAACTAAGTAATAAAGTAACAACGGATACCGATCCGCCTCCAAAACTAAATATGGATTCAAATATATCTCCAAAAAAGATATAAATTACAGTGAGTATAGTAGCAATAATAAATCCATATAAATAAATTGTCTCAAGTGGATAACCAAACAAAACCATTTCTTATCCCCCTCTCTTAAACAATCCCTTTTTTGTTATGTGTATGCCCCACCTCTTCCAAAGATTATTGTTCTTAATTTTCAGTTATTTATTTTTTAAAGAAAAGCCTGTAAGACAGGCCCCCTAAAAAAGAACAGGAGAAACCTATTGTGACAGGCTCCTCCTAGTAAATAACCGATATATTATATATCTATATAATATACTATTTTCCACAAAAAGTAAAGTTAAACATACATTGGAAAAGCACTTATTTTACTGATAATTCGTACGTTCCATCGCCATTATCATATTTATATACATACAAATAATACTTACCTGGCTTTGCATTCATTTTTGCCTCTATATGATTTCCATTAGCTTGACCGTAAGCTGCATAATTTTGCATATCTGATTCATGGTGAAGCACCCATGTCATCCCGATTCCATACTCATTTAAAACCGAAATATCGATATCTTTCGCTGATGCTACATTAAATGTATAAACATCAGTGTGATCTCCGCCGATAAGGCTACCTTTTATAGTAGTGTTTAGCCCAATATGATTCGCTTCCTCTGGACGATTATTTGGTTCTAATTCTGTTAAACTTCCATCTTTAATCGTGACCGTTGTTTCGCTACTGCTCTCTTCCCCTTTATCATCTTTTACTAGTAAAGCAACTTTGTAAGTTCCTTCTCTTTCATATGCATGTACTGGATTAACCTCTGCACTTGTACTTCCATCTCCAAAGTCCCATAAATAAGAAACGATTGTTCCATCTTCATCTTTTGAGCCATCACTTTTAAATTGAATACCTTCTTTTACAAGGCCATTATAAGGACCATTTACATGAACCGTTGGAGCTTTATTTTCTCCGTCATCTTTTGCGATACCATGGAAAACTACATCATATTCAAATTGATTTGAGCTATTCACACGGTAATTGACGAAGTATGCTGTAACAGTTTTGTAGCCACTCCATTCTTTTTGTGCCAGTTGTTCTAGAGCATCATTTACTCTTTTGCTCATTGCTTTCCAATCTTCTGACTCACCTTTTGTTACATTACCTGTAAATGTGCCTTCTAGTGTAAATGTATTAAAGAATTGAGAGCTATGTTTTGTCATTTTTGCATCTTTCATCGGTAACGTATCACTAATTTCTTTCTCTACTGCTATTAACGATTTTGGTGCATGTTCAGCTAAATAATCATCTGCTACTTCTGGTACATTATATTTATCTTGATTATCGATTAGCTGCTGCATATACTCTTGATACTCTTTATTTAGTTTAGAATCTTTACTTAAATTCTCACGATAAGCATCATAATTTTTCACGTCATTTGCACGAATTAAATCTTGAATTTTATCAAATGTTTCAAATTGATGTGTGTATAAATAAGATTGTAATGCGAACGAGTAATTATAGAAATCCCAAGAACCATATTTAGCAAATAATGTGCGCTCTGCTGTATAACGGCTTGCAGGATCAGATGATAATCCACTAATGATGCTCTTTCTCGGTACTACATTATTTGTACGAGTAGAACCTGCAAAAAACTCAGCATTCCCTTCTTGGAACCAAGTTAATCTCTCATTTTGATACATATCTCCTCTTCCAAATAAACCTGGCACTTCAAATCTGCCTTGAAGATAATGAGTAAACTCATGACGGAACAATTCTTCTAAACTATAAATGCTTTGTTCTGGCGTACGCTCATATGTAAAGAATGTTCCTGTTTCTTCAATATAAATTCCACCGTTGTTTGTTTCATATCCATACAGTTGTCTATTTAACTGATACTCCTCTGGACTGTTATAAATCACTATCGTTAATACATCATCTGCATTGCCTGGCTCTAACGCTTTGTCATTTCCAATTACACGATGATACTGCGCTTTTACTTCCTTTGCAGCCCAGTATAGTCTCTTAATTTTTTCTTCTGATACTTTATCTCCTGTTTTAAATACGATAGATCCATCGTCGAATGTGTACGTTTTTGGTAAGTACTGCTCTTTTCCTTCTTTACGTATTTTCTCTAAATCTACTGCATTGCCGCTATAATCTTTCCCATTATAATTTGTTGTAATTTGTTCTACTGCAACAAAATATGGCTCACTTAAACGCGGGTACATATGCATTGCTTGTGTAACAACTTCTAATCCTTTACTTGGATTACTATGAAACTTCCCTAAACGGCTAGCGAAATAAATTCCATTATTAACGAGCCATTTATTTTCTGGCGTTACTTCATTTAAAAGAGCGATACGATTTATTTCATTAATAAACCCATCTACTTTCCCATACCACATCGTTTCATTCGCTTCTTTACGAGCCTCAATTAAGTACGATTGCATATCATAATCAATACCTTGCATAAGATCGTATACAGCTTGTCCTTTCATACGATCGTCTACATACGTACGAAGATTATCATTGTATTGTTTTAAAATATTAGCTGCGTATTGAACCGTTTCTACATCACTTGAAGCATTGCTGATTAATTTACCATATGCAGATACAACTGAATCTTGCTCATATGTACCGAGCTTAAAGTTTGGATTTGTTGCGATTGCTTTTAAAGCAGGTAAACATTTATCCTGGAAGCTTCTCTCATTTAAATCGCTTAATTCATTATTGTAAAATGCAAGATAAAAAGCTGAACGTAACACTTCCGTAAACGTTTGAATTCCTTTTGAATCATCTTTCGTAAATGTACTACCTCGATGAGCTAATTCATCTATAACCACTTGCATTTTTCCTTTGTCTTTATAAAAAGCCTTTGCATCTTCATTGAATTGGAATAAGTCTGTAATTTGATTCCACTTAATACTTCCTAGTGTTTCAACTAATTCTTGATCATTCATTTTATTTAAATCAGCCATTGAATAGCTTTCTTTCATTTGCTTTACTTCTGAGCTCTTCATAATAGATGCTGGTCGCTGTGAAAAGTCTCCTACTTTTAACCGTTCTTTAAACGATAATGTCTCCTCTGCTTTAGAAACGTGCCCAATCTCATCTACTGGCTTTTCAATTCCAACCGGTTTCGAATGCAATACATTATACGGCACCTTTTCTTCTGCTGATACATGAGTTTGAATTGCCCCCAGTGATAGAGCCATTGTACTAATGCTAAGCATTACTTTATTAATTGTTGATTTCTTGTTCATATCCTTGCCCCCTATTCAAATATTCCATTCACGAATTTAACATAAAATCTGGATACAACAATATAAAATGCAATATTTCATATTATTTCTCCCCATATTTTGTACATATCGTGAACAATTTTCTCTTTATCTAGCCGCCAATAGTTATGAATCTATAGCGATTAAACAGTCCTTTTACACATGTTAAAAAGAGAATTTTTTGACAATTAATCTTTTAATTGTTATGATTAATATAATTGTTAACTTTATTAAACAAAGGTGGGATTCTATGATAAAAAAAGAGAACAGTGTATTTTATATCTCCATCTTGCTAACAACGTTATTCATCATATGGGGAATTACCCCGGCAAGTTGGATACAAGGCTATGATTTACAAAGTGTTACATCTTCCTTAAATTCATTTATCCTCAATAAATTTGGATGGTTTTACTCTCTACTTATGACCGTAATGATTATTTTAGCCACTTATTTAGCATTTTCTAAGTACGGTTCTATTCGTCTTGGTAAAGATGGAGAAAAACCACAATATAGTTATTCATCTTGGCTATCCATGTTGTTTGGAGCAGGAATGGGAATTGGACTCCTCTTTTATGGAATCACTGAACCGATTTCACATTTTACAGATCCATTAACAGGAAAAGCAGGTACAGAGGAAAGCGCCAAGCTCGCTATGCAATATTCATTTTTCCACTGGGGCCTCTTTCCATGGTCACTATATGCAATGGTTGCTTTAACAATTGCATATTTCACATTCCGCAAACAAAAAGGTAGCACAATTGGGGCTACAGTTACTCCATTATTTAATCGATCGAAAAATTCTCCTATCGGAAAAACAGTCGATATTTTAGCTGTTTTAGCCACAGTATTCGGGATTGTGCCATCTGTTGGGATTGGTGCTCAACAAATTGCCGGAGGATTAAGCTATTTATTCCCTTCTATTCATAACACGTTACTTACACAACTCGTACTTATCGCCATCTTCGCTGTTTTATATTTAACAAGTGCCCAAACAGGCTTAGATCGTGGGATTAAATATTTGAGTAACTTAAATTTCTCTCTTGCAGGTATATTACTCGTCTCCTTTTTACTTTTAGGACCAACTGTATTTATTATGAAATATTTCACATCTACACTCGGTTCTTATATCGGAGCTTTACCTAGTATGGGATTAAATTTAGGAGCATTTAATGAAAAATCTTCTTCTTGGATAGAAAACTGGACTATTTTCTATTGGGGATGGTGGATCTCTTGGTCTCCATTCGTCGGTACATTCATCGCCCGTATTTCTAAAGGACGCACAATAAAAGAATTTATTTTTGGAGTTGTATTAGTCCCAACTCTTATCTGCACATTTTGGTTTGCAGTATTTGGCGGTACCGCTATCCATATGGAAATGTTCCAATCGCTTGGTATAGCTGATGAAATCGCAAAAAATGGTACAGAGATTGGATTATTTGCTGTTATTTCACACCTACCGTTCTCTACATTTTTAACAATTATCGGATTAATTTTAGTAGCCACATTTTTCGTTACTTCTGCCGATTCGGCAACGTTTGTTGTTTCAATGCAAACGAGTAACGGAAGCTTATCACCGAAAAATAGTTTAAAACTTATATGGGGATTAACAATCGCGATAATTGCAGCTCTTTTATTACAAGCTGGAGGGTTAAATGCACTACAAATTGCAGCTATAATCGCAGCACTACCATTTTCTATCGTAGTCGTTCTTATGATTACTTCGCTCTTTAAAGAGCTACGAAAAGAAGATGTTAATTTGCAAACGAAAGAAATTCCGAAAAAAATAAAAAAGGTTATGTAACGATTAGCACCTCTTATACAAGAAGAATTCGGCCCTCAAATTAGTCCTGAATCTGTTATTACTGAGGGCGGCAAAGTAAATGAAATAAAACCCATTCGTATGAAAAATGTATTTCATACGAATGGGTTTTTACTCTACTATATAGTGTTGTAAACATGCTTTTTCCTCAAAACCTACTTTCTTGTACAACTCCATCGCACGATCATTATTCGTATTCAAACATAGTTCTATCTCTCTCATCCCTTGGAATGAGAAAATATACTGAATAGCAGCTTGTAATAACCGCTCTCCGACACCTTTTCTTCTACTATTTTCAGCAGTTGCAATAAATTCGATATTCGCTTCTTGAAACTCCGGATTTACTTCAACATATACGTAACCTTCTAACTTATCATTCTTCATACTTACAAATAATTTATTCGTATCACTTAAACGTTCGATAATTTCATTTCCTTCATAGTATGTATTAGGAAAAACGTTATTGTGTAACGAGATAAACTGCTCAAACACTTTTGGTAAAGCTTCTTCTACATTACATATACTACGTTCTTCCACAATATTATAGCTTAAACTGAAAATACTATGTCTCTTTTGTTCTTTTGCATGTAAATCCTCCATTAAGCGGGCACAATTATTATTTTTCACATTATAAAAACCATAAAACTTCTCAATATGAAAAGGCATCTTTTCGATAAGTTCCTTCCACATATGTAAAGCCGCTTCTTCCCAATTCGCTGAAAGAATAAATGGTCCCCATATTTCGGCACATTTCTTTACTTCATCCACATCGAATCCTAATACACCTATTAAATTATTATTCTCATAAGTAGCAACAAAAGATTGTTCCCAGCCTATATCTGAAAAACCATGAATAATCGTCTGTAACAACTCCTCTTTCTCATCTCCACAATAGCCAACATGATGAGTAGCATCTTTATTCATATTCGCAATAAATGCTGCCACCTCTTCAATTTTCAAAATAGAACTGACATACATAACCTCTCCTCCTTCTCTAATACATTTACACATTTTCCATTTATATCCTTCTAAAAAAAGACATCATCATAAGCATATTTCAAAATGAAATCGCCATGATAATGTCTTCTCAAAAACTCATATAATTATATTACGTTATAATAAGATAAAACGCTTTTATTTCTTAAATAATCTCTTTCTAAATACAAACATACTCAGTGCTGAGAGCACTAACGCTATGCCTGAAAGTAATGTTGATGTATTCTCTTGTCCACCTGTTGCTCCTAATGATTTCTTGCTTTCTTCTTGCTTGTTAACAGCTGGTTTATTTTCTTTCACGTTTTGATTCTCTACTACTTTTTCTTTCACAACTTGATTGTTCGCGCTTTGTTCTTGAACTGCTACTGATTGATTTACTGCGTCTTTTGAACCTTGAATTTCTTTTACTGGTTCTTTTATTTCTTCTTTTGATTCTTCAACTTCTTTTGCTGGCTCTTTTACTTCTTCTTTCGGGCCTTCAACTTCTTTTGTTGGTTCTTTTACTTCTTCTTTCGGGCCTTCAACTTCTTTTGTTGGTTCTTTTATTTCTTCTTTTGATTCTTCAACTTCTTTTACTGGTTCTTTCTGATCTAGTTCCTCTATTACATTCTGTACAACTTCGCCACTAAATAATATACCAAGCCCATCATAGTCTCTTCCATCATAAGCAAAATCATATTTTTTTTCTCCTGAAGTACTCCATATGATTGTACCTTCTACCCTATTAATTGTACCGCCGTTACTCTTTAACGTAATATTCTCAAGTGGATTTCCTTCTGCATCATATACAGGTATTTTCACTTCTTCATTGATTGGTACATTATCTAGAATAATCTTTTGCCCTCTAATATCAATTGTTATTATTTGAGACAATTGTATAATCGGTTTTATATCCTGAATCTCATTTCCAGAAAGTTTTAAACTAAAGAACTGTATCATTGAAGCAAAAATTGATATATCCTTAATTTTATTATCTGATAAATTCAGCCACTGTAAATTTTTCAACTTACTTAATGGCTTAATGTCCACTACTTGATTTCCTTTCAATTCTAATTCGTTCAACATACTTATTTCACTAATTGTTTCTACACTACTAATTTCATTATTATTTAATATTAACACATACAAATTCTTTAATTGCTGAATTCCTTGTATAGTAGCATTGTTAATTTTATTATTTGAAGCATTTAAATTTTTTAATGAATTCATTTTAAATAATGATTCAATGTTTTTAACATTATTATGGCTTATATTTAGTTTCTCCAATTTTTCTAGTTTAGATAAGGGAGCAATATTTTCAATTTTATTATTTGCTAGACTTACAGATTTTAAATTTCTCAAATTCGAAATAAAATCTATATTTTTCAAATCAATTTTTTCTAAATCTAAGTTTTCTAAATTTGTCATAAACTCTATACCAGAGATATCTTTTATCTCTTTACTTTGCCCATCAGTTATCTTTAATGTTTTAATCCCTAATAAATCTTCTTTCGTAATAGGGGCATCTAAATTGGTTCTACTCAAGTTATATTTATTAATATATCGTTGTAATTCTTTGTCTTGGATAACATTCGTATCCTCTTGTTTTTCGACTACTTTTTGAATTACGGTTCCATTAAATCGTATTTTATTCTCAGCAGAATCAGTCTCTAATTCAAATTCATATATTTTTTCGCCAAGACTATTCCATTTAACAAAACCATTATGAACCGTTCCACCTTCACTCTTCATTTTAATATCCTTGAGAGTTTCTCCCTTTAAATCGTATACAGGTATTTTAACTTCCTTATTTATTTCTACATCATCTAAAAAGATTTTTTGTCTTTGAATATCGATATACATTCTTTTTCCTAACTCTTGAACAGGTCTAACATCACGAATTTCATTTGACCCTAGCTTTAAATCATATAAACCTGTTAATTGACTAAGTGGTGTTATATCTGAGATATAGTTTTCTTCTAAATTAAGTGATTGTACAGTAGACAATCTTGATAAAGGTTCGATGTTGTCTAATTCATTTTTAGAAAGATCTAACTCTACTAACTTTTTCATTGGTGTAATATGCTCTATATTAGTAAGTCCATTGTTACTTAAAGATAAATTCTTCACCTTTTTCAATTGCTCAATCCCAGCAAGATTAGCGTTACTAATTTGATTATTCGCTAAAGCTAGATCCCTTAAAGAAGTTACTGTAAACAATGGCGTTATATCTTTTATAGCATTACTACTTAAATCTAATATTTTAATCTTCTTCATTTGACTTAATGGGCTTAAATTTGAGATTTTATTGTTTCTTAAACTTAAACTCTCAATATTCTCTAACTCAGCCAAAGGTTCAATATTTTCAAGTTCACTATAAGTTATACTTACTGATTTTAACTGTCTCAACTTCGAGATAAAGTGTATGTTGTCTAACTTAACTTCTTCCAACATTAAGTTTTCTAAGTTCGTCATATACTCCAAACCACTTACGTCATTTATCCCTTTACTTTTTGCCTCAACAACTATTAAAGACTTAACTTTTAATAAATCTTCCTTAGTTATTGGAGCATCTAAATTATCTCTACCTAAGTTATACTTATTAATATGTTTTTGTAATTGTTTATCTAATATTACATTTCCACTGTCATCTTGTTGATCCACTTTATCCTCTGTATTTTCCTTTTGCTCTTCTTGAACAATGTTCCCCAAATTTAATGCATTTACTTCAAACTGTACTTGATACTTATTGTCGTAGGCCATTGTCGGAATATAAATATGCATTTGCATATTATATCTTTTTCCTAATTCTCCAACTTCAAATTGAATAACCTTCGTTCCATTTTTCTTTTTATCTTCTGATATTACTTTTACATCATGGAACACACCTGGAGTATGAATATCTTCTGTTTTCAAGTATTGAAAGAAATCACTATCACTTAATGTTGCGGTTACAATTTTCTTTCCATTCTCAATTTTTAATTTCGGATCCTTTATATAAACGGCTGCCATAGACTCTTCATTCGTTTTATCCTTATACGCTTTAATTACAGCATCATATGTACCATCTTCTAAAGTATGTCCAGCCTTATTCGCCTCAATTGCTACAGTTGCTAAAGCAGGTGTTGAATACGCAGCAAATGGTAGCGCTAATGCTGCTGCCACTAACATTGCATTTATATGTTTTCTTTTATTTTTGTTCAACTTTACATCTCCTCCAAAATATATAATTCGAAATGTAATCATTTCTCGAATAAATGATAATGATTTTCATTATCATTGTCAACTAAAAAAATAAAAAGTTTACAAAAAAATAACCCCTTGTTTAAAGGGGTTATGCCATTTTCTCTCCAGATTCCTCTCTAAAAAAGCTCTTCATCGCATGGAATACATCTGCTTTTTGCTTTAAAATATAATATCTGAAATTCTCATCTTTAATGTTTTTATAGGCTGACATGAGGGTGCTGTGGCGGTTGTATTGGTTAACTTCCCCATACCCAAACATGTTACACTTCTTCATCAACTCTTCAACAAGTTTTACACATCTAGCATTATCTGATGTTAAATTATCACCGTCTGAAAAATGGAATGGATAAATATTATAGCGGTCTGGTGAGTATTTATTATCAATTAGCTCGAGTGCTTTCTTGTATACAGAAGAGCAAATCGTTCCGCCACTTTCTCCTTTTGAGAAAAACTCTTCTTCTGTAACGACTTTTGCCTCCGTATGATGGGCAATAAACTCAATATCTACTGTTTCATACTTCGTTCGTAGAAATCGTGTCATCCAGAAAAAGAAGCTACGTGCCATATATTTCTCCCATATTCCCATCGATCCACTCGTATCCATCATCGCTAATACAACAGCTTTTGAATCTGGCTTTAACACTTCATTCCAAGTGCGGAACTTTAAGTCTTCTTGGTGAATCGGATGAAAAGATGCTTTACCACGCATTGCATTTCGTTTATATGCAGATATCATCGTTCGTTTCTTATCGATGTTGCCCCATAATCCAGTTTTTCTAATATCATTAAATTCAATATGTTCAATCCGATTTTCATCCATTTCTTTTCTCTTTAAATTAGGCAGCTCTAACTCTTTGAAAAACGCTTGCTCTAATTCTAGAATAGAGACTTCAGCTTCATAATAATCTTCTCCAGCCGCATCCCCTGCTCCTTGCCCTTTTCCTGGTCCTTTTTGCTTTTGACCACCTGATCCATCTCTCGCAACGACATCACCAACTTTGCTGTCACCATTTCCTTGCCCAACGTGTTTGTTTTTATCATAATTGTACCTAATCTTATATTCATCTAAAGAACGAATCGGTATTTTCACAACATCCTTACCATTAGACATAACAATACTTTCTTCTGTTACAAGATCGGGTAAATTATTCTTAATTGCCTCTTGCACTTTCTCTTGATGGCGTTGTTGGTCGTCATATCCTTTGCGATGGAGGGACCAGTTTTCCTGTGAAATCGTATAATTTGGTTGATTTTCTTCACCCATTTCTTTCCCTCCTTACTGTAATTGTCTTCCTATATGAACAGCAAGCTAAAAATTTTGTTTTATACTGTGCAAGCTAGAATGAAAGGTAACTGCCCATCGAAAATCATCCCATAAACATATATAACGTTTTTCATATAATACTCCGAGCATCCTAAACAAAATTTTGCCACTCACATACTAGCAAGAAAGATTCAGCCGCTGATAAGAAAGAAACACAATGCATAGTTGCACACATTTACACTTTGCAACATATTGTATTGTGTTGGCTTTTTTCGTATGAATGGTTGGTTACTCTATCATATGCATATTGTAAAAATAATTGACAATAAATTCATGAAATTGCATCTTAATTTATTACATTTGGACAAGGTATGACACTTTACACATATGAACGGATAATAAAACGCTGTCCCGCAAAATACAAGAGACAGCGTTTTGTTATCAAACTATCGGTTTAGCAGACTACCTACATAGCGTAGTAATTCATTTGCAGATGAAGAATTGTAGCCGTGTTCATCAATTAAGCGCGCAACAACATCATTAATTTTCTTAAGCTGATTTTCATCTGGTGTTTTCGTTGATGTTGTAATTTTCACTATATCTTTTAAATCAGCAAATAGTTTTTTCTGAATCGCTTCGCGAAGACGCTCATGTGAGTTATAATCAAAGCGTTTTCCTTTACGCGCATAAGCAGAAATGCGAATTAAAATTTCTTCACGGAATGCTTTCTTAGCATTTTCTGAAATTCCAATTTGCTCCTCAATTGAGCGCATTAGCTTTTCATCTGGACTCATTTCTTCACCTGTTAATGGGTCACGTAATTTCGATTTATTGCAATATGCTTCAACGTTATCTAAGTAATTATCCATAAGTGTCTTCGCTGACTCTTCATATGAATACACGAATGCTTTTTGTACTTCTTTCTTCGCAATTTCATCATATTCTTTTCTCGCTAATGAAATGAAATTCATATAACGCTCACGGTCTTCATTACTAATGGATGGATGCTGATCTAATCCATCTTTTAAAGAACGAAGTACATCTAATGCATTAATAGATGGTACTTCTTTTCTAATAATTGTCGAAGAAATTCGGTTAATTACATAACGAGGATCGATACCGCTCATGCCTTCATCTTGATATTCACGTTGCAGCTCCTCTACATCAATTGCATTATAACCTTCTACCGTTTCTCCATCGTATAAACGCATCTTTTTAATTAAATCAATATCCGGACGCTTCGGATCTTTTAAACGAGTTAAAATCGTAAACATTGCTGCAACGCGAAGTGTGTGTGGTGCAATATGAACATTGGATACATCACTTTCACGAATCATTTTTTCATAAATATGTTCTTCTTCACTCACTCGTAAATTGTATGGGACTGGCATTACAATAATTCTTGAGTGTAATGCTTCATTTTTCTTGTTTGCTATGAAAGAACGATACTCCGTTTCATTCGTATGCGCTACAATTAATTCATCTGCTGAAATAAGCGCAAATCTTCCCGCTTTGAAGTTTCCTTCTTGCGTAAGCGATAACAAATGCCATAAAAACTTCTCGTCACATTTTAACATCTCTTGGAATTCCATCATCCCACGGTTTGCTTTATTTAATTCTCCATCGAAGCGATACGCTCGTGGATCTGATTCAGAACCATATTCTGCGATAGTTGAAAAGTCCAGGCTACCTGTTAAATCGGCAATATCTTGTGATTTAGGATCAGACGGGCTAAATGTACCAATCCCTGTACGGCGATCTTCCGAGAAGAAAATACGCTCTACAACTACATCCTCAATTCTTGAACCATATTCTTGTTCTAGACGCATAACATTGAGTGGCGATAAATTCCCTTCAATTCTAACTCCATACTCATCAAAGAAATCATCCCGTAAATGATGCGGAATTAAATGAAGCGGATCTTCGTGCATTGGGCATCCTTTAATTGCAAAGATCGCTCCTCGATCTGTTCGTGAATATGTTTCTAACCCTCGTTTCAACATCGTAACTAATGTTGATTTCCCTCCACTAACAGGACCCATTAATAATAAAATACGTTTTCTAACATCTAATCGTTTTGCAGATGGATGAAAATATTCCTCTACAAGACGTTCTAAAGCATCCTCTAATCCAAATAGCTGATTACTAAAAAAGTTATACTTTCTTCTACCATCTACTTCTTCAATTCCAGCATCTTTTATCATATTGTAAATGCGAGAGTGTGCTGTTTGAGCCACCCATGGTCTTTCCTTCACAAGCTCTAAATACTCCGCAAACGTACCTTCCCATTGTAAACGTTCTTCTGCTTCTCGATGCTGTTCAATTTTTTTTAGAATATCCATTATAGCTCCTCCCCCATCTCCTTGTTCAATCGGATTATTATAAAAGGTATGCTAGGATGTCCTCAAACATTCTTTAAATCAAAATGAAATATACAGTAGTGCTATAAAATTCTCTCCAAAATTCAAAGAAAATTCTGTATAATATAGGTATTAAAGTTTTTACACCGCTATTCATTTTAAATAAATTCTTTTCTTCCAAGAACATTACATACATTTCGATTCATATTTAAGATTCGTAAACTGAAAAAATAGGAGGGATATTAGTATGAAATTATTATTAATTTTAGGTGTATCACTCACATTTCTTACAGCTATTTTTACATCTGGTTACAATGATAAACCCGGTACAAATAAAAAGTGATGTGCTTCTAAGCACATCACTTTTTTTATCAATTATTTATAATACATATTTTCCACATCATCTTTTGATAAAGGTCGGCTATAATAATAACCTTGTACAAACTTCACATTTTTTTCCTTCAAAAATTGTATTTGTTCCGCTTTTTCTACGCCTTCTGCAATTACATTCAATTCCAAAGTATGAGCTAAATGAATGATTGCAGCTGTAATATTCGTATCGCGTTCATCTACATGTATACCTTCCATAAAAGAACGATCGATTTTCAATGTATCAATTGGATACGTTTTTAAATAACTTAAAGATGAATATCCCGTTCCAAAATCATCTAAATGAATCTTTAAATTTTGTTCTTTCAATTGCAGCAATACTCTTTTCGATATGTCCTTATGCATAAGGGCTCCTTCTGTAACCTCTATCGCTAATAGATGGGCTGGTACATTGTACTTATGTAAAGCTCGTGTAATCATCTCTATTAATGTAATAGAGCGAAAGTGTCTAGCTGAAATATTAACTGCAATCGGGACAACTTCATATCCTTTATTTAACCATTCACGTATTTGCTTACACACTTCATTTACTACCCATTCATCAAGCTTAATGATAAAACCTGTTCTTTCTGCCAGCGGAATAAATTGATTAGGAGAGACAAATCCTAATTCTTTATTTTCCCACCTTATTAAAGCTTCCATGCTAGCTATTTTTTTCTTTTCAATATTAATTTGCGGCTGATAATATAAGAAAAATTCATTTTTTTCTATAGCACGATGTAATTGGTTTTCTATTATAAATCTTTGTTCACGCTCACAATCTAATCCACTGCAATAAAAATGATAATGCCCTTTTCCTTTTTCTTTCGCTTTTTCCAAAGCAGCATCAACTCTTTGGAATAATATTTTTTCATCTTCCCCATCTGTTGGAGCCATTACAATCCCGATTGACGCACTTAAATACACGTCCTCTTCCTCGATTACAAAATGTTCACTAATTTTTTTCAATATGCTTTTTGCAACTACCTCTACATGTTCTTTCGTTATATTTTCTATTAATATAACAAATTGATCATCGTGTTCTCTAAATAAGTGCATACCGCTTATTTGGATACTGCTTAAACATTCTGTCACTTTTTGTAATACTTTATCTCCTTCTTTATGACCAAAAGTATCATTAATAAGATGGAATTCATCTAAATCTATAAAGATAAACGCAAAATCTATCTTATCATTTAATAACTCATTTAACTTATTTGTACATGAAATTCTATTCATTAATCCTGTTAACTGGTCATAATAAGCTAAATATTCCGTTCTCATCTCGTTTAATACTTGCCTTGTAACATCCCTCGTAACAATATAAACCCCAACAATTTCACCGTTCACAATAATCGGAATAGTTCTCAAAGAAATATAGAGCTCGTACCCTTCTTTATGAACATATTTCTTTGAAACAATTTGCTTTGCTTTTCCTTGCATAGATCCTTTAAATATAATTTGAAAATCTTTTTCATATTCTTTATTAATAAATTCAAAGATAAATTTATTATTTAATTCTTCATATCGATATCCAAATATTTCATACGTTGCTGGATTCGCATATGTAATTCTACCTATAGAATCTATAGATATAATGGAGTCATTATTATATTCTAGTAATGACTTAAACAACATTTGTTTTTCCTCTATCTCTGCCTTTTCCTCAACCTGAGCTGTAATATCTCTTGTAATACAAATAATAAACTGACATACTCCTTCTTCATCAAATACAGGATTAAGTGAAGACTCATAATGTACATTACCAGTTGGTAAACTAACTACATCACAAAAGGTATGTGCTTTCGCTTCGCTCGCTACTTTTGCATATTGCACTTGCAATATTTTCGCCGTATCTTCTGGCAATACTTCACCGAACGTTTTTCCATAACACTCTTCGCTTAGCTTCGCATAATCCATCCCTATCTTATTTATATAAATATATTTAAAGATTTCATCGTCCATAACTTTCACAATGAATACTAAATCTTGAATAGCATGTAATAACCCTCTTCTTATTAACTCCATATCTATCATACTTAAAAAGGTATTTTGATTACTATATCGTTCCTTCATATTTATCTCAACCCGTCTGATCAATTTTTATTCATATATCCCCATTCTATATGAATATGTACCCTTTTTTAAATGTATGATTACATATTTATTTTTATTTTTAGAAAAAAAGTCGCCATATGGCGACTTTTAATAAACAATTTCTAAATCTAATCCTGGATAATTTTGTTGACGGAATGCTTCATAAATTAAAATAGCTGCTGTATTAGATAAATTTAATGAACGCACTTTATCAGTCATTGGAATACGTAAACAGTGATCAAAGTTTTCTTCGATTACATTAGCTGGTAAGCCGTTTGTTTCTCTTCCAAATACAAAGTAGTAATCCTTCTCACGTTTACTATAATCAAACGCTGTATGAGCTTTCTCGCCATACTTTGTTAAGTAGAAGAACTCACCATCTTTATTTTTCTCATAAAACTCTTCAATTGAATCATAATACGTAATTTTCACGTGCTGCCAATAATCTAATCCTGCACGCTTTAACATTTTATCATCCGTTGAAAATCCAAGCGGTCTAATCAAATGTAATTCTGTTCCAGTTGCTGCACAAGTACGAGCAATATTCCCTGTATTTGCTGGAATTTCTGGTTGATATAAAACAACATGTACTCCCACGCGATATTCACCTCTGTTTTTTGTCTACTACGTATTATACCACTTGAGCGAAAAATCTCTACCCATTAATAATATGAAAGAATTTATATTTCATTTGTGGTGTATATTTACTAGAATCTTCATAGTTCCAATAACGCCGACGGCTATTCGCTGAATGTGCATTTACAAGTGGCATACCATCTGCGTCTTTTGCTACTACAATCGTCGTATGATTCCACCTACCATCATCCTCGAAATCATAAGCGATGACATCACCAAGAATAAGGTCCTCAGGCCTTTCTACAGCTTTAGCTCGAAGCCCTGTTCTAGCACCTGACAAATACCAATAAAAAGAATGTGCGACAGCCCAGCTCCAACTCCACTGATTCTCCCTTTGCCACCACCCTTTACGAATATTAGGATATCCATTCATTGGTACTTCTCCAGTATGAAGACATTGAGAAATAAAATTTGTACAATTATCAGGGAAATTACGATATACAGGGTTTCGATCATCCCACCAACGCTCTGCATATTTCACTGCCTCTAAACGATTGTACTGATAAGAACCGTACTTCTCTTTTGTAACTTCCCTTTCTAATGTCTCACTCATTCCAACTGCTTCTGGCACTTCAATAGCATAATCACCTATTACCCGGCTATTATTTAAACAAACTCTTCGTTTTAGTTGTTCCTCTTCGATATAAAATAATTCTTTATGCTTAATTAAATATTTAAAATGTATTTGATAATCAATTTCTTGATGATTGCTATTATTTAATTGTCTCATGAAAGAAACATCTGCAGTTGCTTTCACTATCTCTGCATTACGCTTTTGAAACAATTCTTTCTTTCTCTGTGCTATTTGTAATAAATCTTCAGCAATACCCTCTACATTTGTTCGTTTCTCTGTTATATATGCTAAAAATTGTTGTACTTGCTTTTCAATATTTATTTTTACAACCATTTCGTCTCCCTCCCATATTACAATATGAAAAAGGGAGATATTATCTACTCTTTTTTCTGCGCTAACAATTCAAGTCCGCGATTCATTTCATGAAGAACCTCTTCATCTTTCTCACGTTGCATTGCTTTTTCAATGGCTTCGCCCACGCCATCTCCACCAATTTTTCCAAGTGCCCATGCTGCTGTTCCGCGAAGTACTGGTCTTGGATCATCTTTCATAACACCGATTAAATCAGGAATTGCTGATGCCTCTTTAAAATGCGCAAGTGCCAAAATCGCATTTCGTTGTAACGGCTTTTTACCTCTCCACGAACCAGACATAATCCCATATTTCTCTTTAAAATCACGATTGCTAATTGTTAAAAGTGGTGTTAATAATGGCTTAACTAACTCAGGATCTGGTTCCATCTCAGGATGATTATGAAAATCCATTCCTTTATTTTTCGGACAAACAGTCTGACATGTATCACATCCATAAATACGATTTCCTATTTTGTCGCGGTACTCTTCAGGTAAAAATCCTTTCGTCTGTGTTAAAAATGCAATACATTTCTTCGAGTCTAACTGTCCGCCTTGTATTAAAGCACCTGTAGGACAAATATCAATACATTTTGTACAGCTTCCGCATTGATCTTCTATCGGCTGATCTGGTGGGAAGGGAACGTTTGTAATCATTTCTCCTAAATACACATACGAACCAAATTCAGGGGTAATAATAGCGCAATTTTTACCGCTCCATCCAATACCAGCCCGCTCCGAAACAGCTCGATCACTTAATTCACCCGTATCAACCATTGACTTAACTTCTATATTGGGAAGTTTTTCGATTAAATATGCTTCTAATTTTTGCAAACGATCTCGTAAAACAAGATGATAATCTTGTCCCCAAGAAGCACGACAAAAAATCCCGCGGCGTTCTCCGCGCTTACTTAATGGTGCATTTTTTAATTTTGAAGGATACGCTAATGCAATCGCAATAATTGATTTAGCACCCGGTAGTAGAAGCTGTGGGTTCGTTCTTTTTTCTATATCAGGCTCTTCAAATCCAGATTGATAATTTAATTGTTGCTGCTGGATTAACCGCTGCTTTAATTCTTCAAATGGTGAAGCACTAGCAAAGCCTATTTTATCTATACCAATTGTTTTACTATACGCAATTACATCTTGCTTTAATTGTTCAAAATCCATTCCTAATCGCCTCCTCAGATGAATCCATCCCTTATGTAACGTCTATATTGGTTAGCAATTCACTTTTGGAATACTATTCTTTACTTCTATTTTCGCATAAAATTACGTTTTCCAAACATTAAAAAACGCAATGCCTCGTTTATCTCGGAAACGAAACACTGCGTTGATCACAATTTATAGAAAAACATTTAATAAAATTTGGAGCGGGTGAAGAGAATCGAACTCTCGACCAGAGCTTGGAAGGCTCTTGTTTTACCACTAAACTACACCCGCAAATATGAAATAAATATAAGATATTAGAATAACTTATGTAAAGTAGTATAGCATGTACAAAAAGCGGAAGCAAGAATTTTATCGAAAAAAGTCGAAAAAGTGATGAGTAGCTCATCACTTTTTCAATTCTTTATCAATCGCCTTCTTCATACTATCGAAATCAGGGTTTGCAAGATTTCCGTTTATATATACTGAAGGAGCACCTTGAACTTTTAATTTTTGAGCACGATCTGAATCTTTACGTACTTTTTCTTTTATTTCTTTACTGTGTAAATCTTTCTTAAATTGTTCTACATCAACTTTCGGAAGCTTCTCTTTCACAATGTTAAGAAGTAATTCTTCTGTAATCCATTCTTCCGTATCTTTCTTTTGACTTTGATAAATCTCATCATAGAAAGTCCAGAATGAATCTTTATCTTGTTTATAAATTGCTTCACCAGCTGCTGCACCTAAATCAGAGTCTTTTCCGATAAATGGGAAGTTAATAAAGTATAACTGCACTTTGCCTTTATCGATATACTCTTCTTTTAATCGTGGTAATACTGTTACATCCCAAGTACGACAAGCAGGACATTTGAAGTCTCCAAATTCAACTACCTTAACTGGGGCATCATCTTTCCCTAAAGATTGTTGTGTGGAATAAGCAAACATCTCATTCCCTTTATCCTTTTTGTCATTTATGATGCTATACGCAATTGTTCCGATTACAATCAATACTGCGATAGAAAAAACTATACCAAGAGCCATGAGTTTATTTGATTTCATATACATTCCTCTTTAAATTCATATTCTGTATACAGCATTGTACACAATACACATAATATCAACACTTACATACGTCACGCAATGAACACGCTCACATAAATTACAAAAACACAATAATTGTGACGATATTGTGTCACAATTTGTCACAATTTATTCAAAAAAAGAAGCTCCTATGTAGGAACTTCCTTTAGCTTACTGCTTTTTCACGAGCACTATTTAACATCGACTGCTCTGTTTTTATATCATGACGAATTACTAACTTCTCACTAACTGCTTGCACATACTCATCATGATTGATATATCCTTCTTTCTCCATCAATCTCAAAACGACATTTCGTCTCTCTACGGCCTTATCATAATTTTGTGCCGGTGAGTAATAAGAAGGTGCCTTTACTACAGCAGCCATCATTGCACTTTCAGCTAGCGTTAATTGACTTACCTTTTTACCGAAGTAAAGGTTTGCCGCTTTTTCAATTCCCCATGCTCCTTCTCCGTAATAAATATTACTTACATACAATTTTAAAATTTCATCCTTAGTAAAGGTACGTTCAATTTTTTTCGTATAGAAAATCTCTTTCCACTTACGAGAAAATGTACGTTCATTCGTTAAAAAAGCATTTTTGGATAACTGTTGTGTAATTGTACTTCCACCCTGCACAACACCACCAGCTTTTATATTCTCAACAGACGCTCTGACAATCGCTATATAATCTAAACCGTTATGATGATAAAACCTTTTATCCTCTGTCGCAATAAATGCATGTGTTAATGATTCTGGCACCTCTAATTTAGCCGGTACATGTAATTTACTAATATCACTTTGCTCGATCATTACATTTCCAACGAATAATAATGTAAAACTTAACAATAATAATAAAATAATGGCTTTATAAAAAAACTTAGTCATTGGATTTAATGCAACTTTTTGGTGATAGTTCACCCTAGATAATACTCGTTCTTTCATCTTGAACACCTCTTTTCCACACAGCGTATAATTCTTACTTTAAGAATACCTTGTTGTAAAAAAATATCCCATCGATTTCTCTTACACGTACCTTACATCATTGTAAGGTATAAAATGAAACTTTAATCAGCCCGCATCAATCGGGCTGCACACAAATAGCGGGGTAAAAAAGTATTGTATCACAGTCTTTTTTTATCTACTATTCATCTGAAATATTGAATATAGATTAAGTCAAACCAATAACAGAGTAAACCTTAAGGCTCCTCTATTAAAACGCCCTATTTTCATTATATCATCTACAAATATATATATTTGTAAGTATCTAGTAATCTAAATGTGCATAATATATCATACATTATACAGAACAAACGTTCTAAAAATCAATACTAGCACTATTATTATTTTGACCTTTTTCTTAAACAGTATACAAAAAAGAGTAGTGATTTGATTGTATCTCAAATCGGCTACTCTTTTCTTTACAATCTGCCTATTAAATTATATGGCTGCACTTCCCAAGTTTCATACGGAATAAAATGTGTTGCTCTCATCGCATCAAGCGTTCTGGATTTCATATGAGGACGCTTTATATACTCATCTATGTTCTCTTCATTTATCCCTATAAGCATATTCCCTGCCTACAACAAAATACCTTTACTAATTCATCACCTTAATTAAATTCATAAAAAGAAGCCCCTATCCGTTAAACGAAAAGGGGCTTCTATCGCATTATTCTCCTAAGTCTACGTTGTGGTAAACTTGTTGCACATCTTCTAAATCTTCTAATGCATCAACCATTTTTTCAAACTGGACTTGAGCATCTTCAGGAAGTTCTACATCACTTTGTGCAAGCATTGTTAATTCTGCAACTGTGAATTCTTCAACACCAGCATCTTTAAGTGCAGATTGTACTGCATGGAATTGATCAGGTTCAGCATACACGATAACAGCATCTTCTTCTTCAAGAATGTCACGTGCATCTACATCTGCTTCCATTAAAATTTCAAGAACTTCATCTGATGTTTTACCTTCAAGACCGATAACAGCTGTCGCATCAAACATGTAAGCTACAGAACCGTTTACACCCATGTTACCACTGTTTTTGCTAAATGCAGCTCGTACATCTGCTGCAGTACGGTTTACGTTATTTGTAAGTGTATCTACAATTACCATAGATCCATTTGGTCCGAATCCTTCATAACGAAGCTCGTCATAATTTTCTTCTGAACCACCTTTTGCTTTTTCAACTGCACGATCAATAATTGTTCTTGGCACATTGTATGTTTTTGCACGTTCTAATACAACTCTAAGCGCTTGGTTTGATTCTGGATCTGGCTCGCCTTGTTTTGCCGCCACATAAATTTCACGTCCAAATTTCGCGTATATACGGCTAGTATTTGCATCTTTTGATGCTTTTTTATCCTTAATATTATTCCATTTACGACCCATACTTTCCACTCTCTTTCCCGTTTTAAATCTACATAAAAATATTAATATGAAATATAATGTGTATTCAACACATTTTTAAAAGAAATATAAAAAGTTCATTTTTGATTCATATTACAGACATAATATAAATCACTATCATTTTGTTCTTTCGACAAGTTATATTATACATGAATTCCTACGTTTATTACGAATTTTAGAAGCACATAGCACAATTTTACAAAAAAACTTTAACATTTCAGTTAGAGTCTTTTTATATCGCCGATACTGATTTCCATAATATTTCCATAATTACTTTCTATTGTTGTATAATAAAAATAGGAAAAAATTTGAAGGGGAAATGGGGGAGAATTATGACACATTCAAACGAAAAAAAAAACACATGGTCTTAAAGGAATAGGAGAGAAGCTAAATCCAACTATCTATCAAGTGAGATTCATGAAATTAAATGAACCAATTCAATTTGAGTCGTTTCCTGAATTAAAAGAATTAGGGGACTGGTTGAGTACTTCAACGCACATGTGGGCGTGCCACTCAACTATGTACAAGTACAACAAAGAAGAGTTTAAAAAGAGGTTTTTAGAAATTACAAACTTAACCGTTGATAACGTACTAATATCTACTGGTGCTGTCGGATTTAACTTCATGTCACCGGGTTGGAGAAATTCTCTCTAGAATACTCAAAGAGAATATTGTATAGAATACCGGAATTAAAAGGATAAAAATGAATGTTTGTTTTTATCCTTTTAATATTTCTTAGTTTACTCACCGCACACTTTTTGTCACGCGAAGAAAATAAAAAAATCTCTATACAATTAGTATAGAGATTTTTTATTACGCCGTTCATGATACCGATGGTCGGGTTCGAACCGACACTCCCGAAGGAACACGATTTTGAGTCGTGCGCGTCTGCCAATTCCGCCACATCGGCACAAAAGAAAAGGCGGCAACCGGATTTGAACCGGTGATAAAGGTTTTGCAGACCTCTGCCTTACCACTTGGCTATGCCGCCATATGAATTTTTATTGGAGCGGAAGACGGGATTCGAACCCGCGACCCCAACCTTGGCAAGGTTGTATTCTACCACTGAACTACTTCCGCAAAAATGGCTGGGCTAGCTGGATTCGAACCAGCGCATGACGGAGTCAAAGTCCGTTGCCTTACCGCTTGGCTATAGCCCATCGATTTCTTACTTAATTATATGTAAGTATCCATTAGATTATTTGTAATTTTTAAAATAAAAATGGGGCGACTGATGGGAATCGAACCCACGAATGCCGGAGCCACAATCCGGTGCGTTAACCACTTCGCCACAACCGCCATGTTGTGTAAATATATTTGGCAGGGGCAGTAGGAATCGAACCCACACTGGAGGTTTTGGAGACCTCAGTTCTACCTTTAAACTATGCCCCTATGTAAATGGTGGAGGGGGGCAGATTCGAACTGCCGAACCCGAAGGAGCGGATTTACAGTCCGCCGCGTTTAGCCACTTCGCTACCCCTCCGAAACTTACATGGTGCCGGCTAGAGGACTTGAACCCCCAACCTACTGATTACAAGTCAGTTGCTCTACCAATTGAGCTAAGCCGGCGTATATTATTAAGATAAATGGTGGCTCGGGACGGAATCGAACCGCCGACACGAGGATTTTCAGTCCTCTGCTCTACCGACTGAGCTACCGAGCCTTATTAAAATGGCGGTCCCGACCGGGGTCGAACCGGCGATCTCCTGCGTGACAGGCAGGCATGTTAACCACTACACCACGGGACCATTTGGTTGCGGGGACAGGATTTGAACCTGCGACCTTCGGGTTATGAGCCCGACGAGCTACCGTGCTGCTCCACCCCGCGACAATACTATTCATATAATTTATATGGTGGAGGATGACGGGATCGAACCGCCGACCCCCTGCTTGTAAGGCAGGTGCTCTCCCAGCTGAGCTAATCCTCCAAAGTGGTGACCCGTAC
>NZ_JBTREW010000023.1:0-72667 GCF_054823925.1 Bacillus sp. F9_6S_D1_P_5
TTTTTGGCCATGAAAAATCCCCTCCAAGTAATAGTGTAACATCCATGTGTATACATGGTCTTTTTCACACTGTCTACCTAAAGGGGATAATATCATTACTTTATCGGTCTTTTCCTTACCAAAGTTATATTTCAACTAACGCCTTTAATTGAAATCTTTTTGCGTCACCATTTTAATTCTTTTTCACTTTATAATACCCTCTACAAAAAATTGAGTGCTTCGGTTTCGCTCCTTTTAAAGAGCACTATTTTTTATCCATTCTGATTTACTCAATACATAATGATTATAAATTTGATTTTCTATCGTCTGTTGACTCAAATAAGCAAACCCGCATTTTTCAATAACTTTATTTGACGGTACGTTAATAATTAATGCAATTACGTTAAGGACATCCACATTTGTATTTTCAAACAAATAGCCGATCAAGCCTTTTGTCGCTTTCGTTGCATATCCATTATTATGATATTCACTTGAAACAGCATACATAATTTCTCTATTCGGTGCAGGAAGCTCATCTTTCATACTTGTGCAGCACCATCCAACAAATTCACTAGTCGTTTTCTTAAATATTCCTAGTCTTAATATGTGATCATCTATGTTAGTCTTAGTTTTGACTGCATTAAGAAATGCTTTGTTTTCTGGTATTTCATAATTTGTAACCCAATTAACTCGTTGTTCTTTCGTTGATTTCCAGTCCGGTAAAAACTTTTCTATCTCCGGTTGATTTGCTATTTTATAAATACTTTCTGCATCTTTAACCGTAAACTCTTGTAGATATATATCACCACAATCTATTCTAAATAACTTAGTCAAACTTTCTGCTCCCATGTTAATCCCCTTCCTTACGTTATAGCTCCTTAATCTGCTTCGTAAGTTCCATAAACCGTTCATCTAGTTCTTTATATTCTTTGTCCTTAGAAGTTAAAAAGCTTAATTTCCCTAATACTTCTTGTCTTTCTGTTTCTAACGTTAAACGTAGCTCTTCAATTTCATCTCTAGTTTTCGTAGGTTCTTCGAGCTGCTTTTGTATCGTATTGTTTAAAAATACGAGTTTTGCGGTAGTTGTTTTCTCCAGAAAATATCGATCGTGAGAAACGATAACGAGTGTTCCGTTATACTCAGCTAATGTGTCTTCAAGCTGTTCACGTGACGGCAGATCAAGGTGATTCGTCGGTTCATCTAAAATAAGTACATCTTTTTCATCTAAAATATAAGCCATGAGCTTACATTTTACTCGTTCCCCCATACTCATATACTCAATTGGCTCTTTCCATTGAGAAGCTTGGAAACCTAAATGTTTCATTAAATTTTGGACTTTTCCTCTTTCTTCAAATGTCTCTTTATAAAATAAATCTTCTGGTGTTTTATCGAGTGGTAAATCAAATACTTCTTGCGTTAAATAACCGATGTTTGCTGCTGGTGAAATCCATACTTCTCCTTCAACAGTTTCTGTTCCCATAATCATCTTCAGTAAAGTTGTTTTCCCGCTACCATTTGGTCCAATAATCGCAACCTTTTCACCATGCTGAATTGTAAAATTAACGTTTTCAAATAACGTTCGTTTATTAAATTCTTTCCGCAATTGTTTTACTTCTAAGAAACGTTTTCCTACTTTTTTACTCGCTTGAATAGAAAATTCAACTGAATAATCTTCTTTCACACGTTCTACTTTCGTTTTCTCTAGCTCTTTTTCAAGACGTTTTCGTTTCGATTTAACTTGCGCGTCCATTCGCTTCGCCTTTACACGATAAAATTCTTTCACTCCTTCTTGTTTTGTAGACTGCGCATGTGCCTTTTTTGACCATGAACTTAATTCTTTTATATGAGTTTCTACTTGTTCTATCTTCTTTTGTTGTTTTTCATATTCACGTTGCTGCGTCATTCTTTTATGCTCACGTGCTTTCATATAACTCGTATAATTCCCGCTATGGTCAATTAATTTCTTATCCTCAATTGACCATATTCTAGTTGAAACAACATCTAAAAAGTATCGATCATGTGATACGACGATTACTGTACCTTTTATATTTTTAATTTGTTTAATGAGAAATTCCGTACTCATCTCATCTAGATGATTTGTCGGTTCGTCTAATATTAAGACATTAGGATTTTCAGCAACCCCTTTTGCCAATCGAACTTTCAGCTTTTCACCACCACTTAAAGTAAGAAAATCGTTCGTTGGTACGCCCCATTTCGCAAGAAGTTCTGCTTCCTTTGCAATCATATCCTTGCTAACGAAAGATTCTTTTTCTTGTTCAACATATGCAGTTGTCATATTCATTTGCATCCATTCAACAGTACCTTTTGACGGTTCAATCTTCCCATTTATTAATTGAAGTAACGTTGATTTACCAGCCCCGTTTTTACCAATTAATCCAATAACATCCCCTTGTTTTACTGTCACATTCATTTTCTCTAACAAAGTATTTTCCTTTATTTCAACATAAACATCATTTAATTTTAATAGTTCTTTCATAATACCGATCCCTTTCATTAAGGGAGAATAAAAAAATCCTCCCAAATAAATTTGGCAGGATTAGTCATTAAAATATTTATACCCAAATAAGCTATTGCGCAACATAAATAGCAATACCGTTGTATGGAATTTGGGCAGACTAATCCTATTTTTTAGAAATTGAAATTTATTGAATTTCAACATTTAAAAATAAGATTAGTTAATCATCGTCCACCCATCATTCCTTTCCGTCGTTAGTAACCATATTGTACCATGATAGTACTGTATGAGTAAATGCAAATATATGTGCTATTATAAAGATTGCTTTCTTCTAGGTCTATTTATCATTTCTTAACTTCAAATCGAACAAGCATACTTTACATTTATTGTACTACTCTTCCTTAAGATTTCCCTAATAATAACTTTCTAAGTACTCCCTCTTATATAATTTTTATATAACTGTATGATCAATTGTATATTATACATACTACATTTCAGTTCTTATAATAAAGTTATCATTTTTAAGGAGGGATTCTACAATGGAATTTAGCAAACTTGGAAACAGTGGGTTAACAGTAAGTAAGATTGCATACAGGAACTGGATAAACCATGGCGGAAAAGTAAATGAAGATACTGCAAATGAATGTGTGAAAGCTGCATTAGATGTTGGAATTACAACGTTTGATACTGCAGATGTTTTTTCGGACACTATTGCCGAGGAAGTACTTGGTCGCTCTTTGAAAGGAATACGCCGAGAAAGTATAGAACTTTGTACAAAAGTATGCCATCCGACCGGACCTGGAAAAAATGATCGAGGTTTATCACGAAAACATATTATAGAAAATTGTAATGCATCGTTACAACGGCTACATACAGACTACATTGATGTCTATTATGCACATCGATTCGATACAAAAACACCTCTGGAAGAAACAATGTTAGCTTTTTCAGATCTTGTAAGACAAGGGAAAATCCTTTATTTAGGTGTAAGTGAATGGACATCGGAACAAATCACCCGCGGTGCAACACTTGCACGAGAATTGAAAATCCCTCTTATTGCAAGCCAACCTCAATATTCGATGTTGTGGCGAGTTATTGAAACAGATGTAATTCCAACATGTCAACGTGAAGGACTTGGTCAAATTGTTTGGTCTCCACTCGCACAAGGTATTCTCACTGGAAAATATCAACCAGGTAAACCATTGCCGACTCAATCACGTGCTAATTCAGATGCTGGAAAACCATTTTTCAATAAACTTGTGCAACGCTGGATGAGTGATGATGTACTTACTGCTATCCAGAAACTAAATCCTATTCCACGAGAAAATAATCTCACTCTATCTCAACTCGCAGTTGCATGGGTACTACAAAATCCAGCTGTTTCCTCTGCAATTATTGGCGCTTCCAATCCAGAGCAAATAAGAGAAAATGTAATTGCTTCTAGTGTTAAATTATCATCCGAAATTATGGATGAAATTGATAGCCTACTAAAAGATTTCATTGAGTATAATCCAAGTAAAACAGGTTAAATCGTTAGTGGTTTTTAAAAATATCGTAACTTTCCAAATTCTCTACTGCCCATCCAATCAAGGTGGGCCTTTACTTTTCAAATTCAAATTGTGAATTCGTATAAACCTCTCTAACAACTGCTAAGAAGTTCTCGAGCACGACAGACTTTTCATCTTGTCTCCATCCAGCGTATAAGTTTATCTCTGGTGTATGTTCCTGAATATCTTTATATATAACTCCCAATTTTTTATAACTTTCCACCGATGATGGAACGACAGAAATCCCCATTCCTGCTGCAACTAAATTAACAATCGTTTGCATTTGAATTGCTTCTTGAATAATATTTAAACTTACTCCATGTCCCCAAAAGTAACTAATAATTAAATCATAAAAGTTAGTACCAAAATGGCGAGGAAATAAAATGAATGGTTCATCCACTAGTTCTTTAATAGAAATATTAGGTAATGGAACTAAAGGGTGATCTTCATGTAATACTAATTTTAAGCGCTCCTCAGAACAAACTTCGGAAGATAATATTTCATTATTTTGCTCAGAGCGAATAAATCCAATATGAATTTGTTTTTCATAAAGCGCTTTTATTTGCTGGTCTGTTGTCATCTCACGTAATATGAGCTGTATTTTAGGAAAACGCTCTCGAAATTTTTTAAATATATCTATAACTGTTTCTGTAGAATCGACAAAACCAATGATTAAATGTCCTATCTTTCCTTCATCAGCAAGCTGTGTTTCTTTAATAGTTCTATCTACTTGAAGCAGCGTTTGTCGCGCACCTTCTAAAAATATTTTCCCGGCATCGGTAAGCTCAACCAATCGCTTTGTCCGGTAAAAAAGTTGAACCCCTAATTCATCTTCTAATTTACGAATCTCTTGGCTTAAAGGCGGTTGTGCCATCATAAGACGCTCTGCTGCACGACTAAAGTTTAATTCTTCTGCCACCGTTATGAAATATTTCATTTTTCGAATATCCATTACAATCCCCCTAACATTCACAACTAGTAAAAAAGCCCTCCTTCTAATAAATTGTAAATAAAAACAGGAGGAACTACATCAATCCCTTTTCGTTTCTTTTTTATCATAAATCATTTCATCAAAATACGAGAGATTTATACTAAGTTGAATTACATGTTTTGGGCAATTTCATTATTTGCATATATTATTTGTTTTACCATTTGGTTGAGTAACGAGTTCTTGATATTTTATTCACCTAATTATAAAAACAAAATGTCATTCGTTATCCTATAATCACTTATTGTTTTTCGATAAATTTTTATTGATTATTTCCATTTGATGAGCTATTATATGTTTGCAGAAAATATTAATGTAAGGATTTAATTTATGGACAGGACATTAAAAATCACAAAGTTAAATATGCTTTTACGGATTTTTCTCATCCCAATTATAGTAGGGATCATTGTTGGTATACTAACTAAATTGGGGCAAGGTATACTTCCAGGACATTGGAATTCATTAGCTAATCTAGGAAGCGTTTGGTTAGTTCCAACCTTTTTGTGGCTAGCTTTAGTTATTCTAAGCGTACAGCTATACTTTCCGGTATCCTTGCACTACTCGGTATGATATTAGGCTACTATGGTTATGCAATAGTTATTAAAAATGTAGCTCACTCTATTTATTTTATATCGGTATGGATTGTATGCGCATGTATAGGAGGAACTATCTTTGGAATTGCAGGTTTTCTATGGAAAGATACTACAAATCCACTTCATAAATTCGGAAGCGCACTTATTAGTGGAGTTTTTGTAACCGATGGACTTCACATTCTTTTAAATTTTGAAGACTATAGTCACATGTTACCTGTTGGATATACCGAAGTGATAGTCGGGATTATCTTAATTCTTGTGTTAGAACGCTCTAATGCTAATCGAATTTCTTCTTTCTTAATGATGGTTCCTATCACTATTTTAGGATTAATTGGATATAAATTATTAAGTTTGTTTGCTTAATATCATGAAAAAACAAAAGACTAATTCTATTATAATTCACAATACATATCACGAATTCGAACATTATCCTTATTAATGTTGATACACTTATTCATAGGACGGATTCATGAAGCTATCTCTTTCAAAGGGGTGGCTTTTTTCTTACAAAAACTATTTATCAGCTTTTTATTAAATACTTCTAATTTGACAATCGTATTTATTAGCGTGTCATTATACATACTAAGATGACCTGTTATCATTTCATATAATCGCTATAAAATAAGGCTAAAAAACTTATTTCCAAAGTTCTTTAGCCTAGATTACTTAGTTACACATTATAAAATTTAATTCGCACAACAGTGCCTTTACCAACTTCTGAGTCGATTTCTACACTATGTCCTAATTGTTTCGTAATTTCATATACAAGATATAGCCCCATTCCAGTTGATTCTTTAAAATCTCTACCGTTTTCTCCTGTAAAGAAAGGTTTAAACACTCTTGGTAAATCTTGCTTCGGTATCCCTACGCCATTATCGGTAATTTCAAGTATAACGTTATTATCTTCCTTACAAGCTTTCACTTTAATCTTCTCTCGACTACCAGCTGAATATTTAATCGCGTTAGATAGTATTTGTCCAATTAAAAATTGTAACCATTTCGCATCACTTTCTACAGTAATGTCCTTTTCAATTTTGAGCTCTGGATATACAAAATTCCGAATAAAGAAGCGTTTATGTTCATGTACAGAATCATTCACTATTTTATGTAGCTGTACTTTTTCCACATAAAAATCTTGTGTAAATGCTTCTAAACGTGCGACATACAGAGCCATATCTAGCCCCTTTTTCAGCCTATCTGTTTCCTCATTTATACTTTCAAAACGCGAATCTACTTCATCCTGTGTAATTAACTCTATTACAGATAAAGGTGTTTTCATTTGATGTATCCATTGATTCATAAAAGTTAGATGATCATTATTTTTTCTCTCTTGTATTTGGAGCTGATTTTGATAATGGCGATATTGTTCCTCAAGCAAGTTTTGAAGCGCAGTAGATAAAACTGCAAAATCTGATTTTTGAACAGACTCATCTAAAGAGTTCAACGGATTTGCTAACCGTTCATAGAAAGTACGATGGGTAAAGTAACGAAATACTAAATAACCTACCATAAAAAAGACACCTAAAAACATTGCATATAATGCCGTTGCAATATGATTATGCCCATCAAACCAATATACAAGAAATATGGCTAGTAGCTGGATTATTGTAAAACAAATGAGCGGTATATGATCACGAATAAACAACCTTATCATTTCTCCATACCAGTATCCCAAGTAATATGTAATCTATAACCGACACTACGGATCGTTTCAATTGCATCTTCAATCTGCAATGTTTTTAACTTTTTACGCACACGAGTTGTATTTACGCTTAAAGTATTATCATCAACATAAGATTCGCTATCCCATAATTTATTCAACAACACTTCTCTACCCACAACTCGCGGATAATTTTTCATTAACATCTCTAATAAAATAGCTTCGTTTCTCGTTATATCAATCTCTTGATTCTTAAGCTTCAATACAAGCCTTTCTGGATATAAACAAAGGCCTTGTTGCTCAATCATCCGTTCTTCTACTTTCGGTGCATAATCCCCGTAAGCACGTCTTAAATGACTACGAATTTTCGCCATTACAACTTCGTAATGGAAGGGCTTTGAAATAAAATCATCGCCTCCGTTTTCTAACGCCATAACTTGATCCATCGTGCCTTCACGAGCCGAAATAAATAATATCGGACATGTAGAAACTCCGCGAATTTGACGACACCAATAGTACCCATCAAAACTTGGTAAATTAATATCTAATAAAACTAACTCTGGTTGTTCTTCTAAAAAAATGTTTAATACATTTTGAAAATCCGATACAATAATTCCTTCATACCCGTATTTCGCAACATGTGTTGATAATAGTTCTGCAATTTTCATATCGTCTTCTACAATCATAATTTTAACCATGTATTTACTCCTTTTTCGATCCACAATCTTATATTCAATTATATAAAATAAATACTACCTTTTTTTATATAATCCGTAAATCAAAAAGGATACTTTTATACAAAAGCATCCTTCTTACATTATTCTTATTTAATATGAAATTTACTAAAGTCAAAACCTAACTTATCCACATAGTCCATACGTAGTTCCATTCGTGCTGTTTTAAGCGGGTCCACAACCTGACAAACTCTTAAATCGCCGGCAGCTGATAATAAAAGCGTTGCATCAGCTTTAGTCATTTCTAATTCTTCATGTAAAAATGTCACCATATTACGTACAGCGCGATTCGCTGCATCATCTAACAATTTCTCTGAAGCAATCGTTATTACTTTTTCTTTTTGGATAGCCATTGGTAGTGGCCATTTCTTTCCTTTTATAATTTGAACTGTTACCGTTACCTCACCAGCAACCTCTACTCCACTAACCCCAATTTCACCATCACCCATCGCTGCGTGTAAATCGCCTAATGCTAATAGGGCACCTGGAACATTTACAGGTAATAATAATGTTGTCCCTTCTTTTATTTCTTTACAGTCCATATTCCCGCCGTGATCATGCGGTGTACCACATGAAATGCTCTCTTCTTTTGGCGCAGTACCAATTACACCGATCATTGGATTAATCGGGATTTGGAGTTCATTCGAAAACAAAACATGCTCATTATGTATCGGGACGATTTTCACTGTATTTTCGGTTAGCTCTTCACCCATTACGCCAAGATTCGCACCTGTAGTTAAAACGCCTTGCTCTGCAATTTTAATCTTTTCAATCATTACAACTAATATATCACCAGGTTCTGCACCTTTAATATAAACAGGTCCAGTCGCCGGATTAATTCGATTCCAATCTAATTCTTGAAACGCAACATCTTCAGAATCAATTTGGTTTTCAAAGCAATCATATGTTTCAAATACAACACAACTTCCTGCTTCTACTTCCGTACACGGCTGATTATTTGGTGACATTGCGTAAATGATATGTTCTTTATGAATTCGATACATGTTATCTCTCCCCTTTTATATTGGTCTACAATTACTAATTAGCCTTTTTCGTAAAAGCTCCTGTTAAAAATTAATAAATTTACATATAGAAAAGCACCTAGCTTATTTTCATACATACACTCTTTACTATAACAGGTAAAGAAAGGTGATAGCACTATGCCCCTTATTCCATATAACGAAAGCGATGTTGATTTGCTAGCTCGCTTAATTCGTGCTGAAGCTGAAGGTGAAGGACGGCAAGGTGAACAACTTGTTGGTTGCGTAGTAGTAAATCGTGTATTTTGTGATTGTTTAGATTTTAAACAACTTCGATCTGTACGTGATGCAATATATCAAAGCCCTGGTGGATTTGAAGCGGTTCAATTCGGATATTTTTATCAACGCGCTCGTGATTCTGAAAAAGAAATTGCAAGAAAAGTTTTACAAGGTGAATGGCGCTGGCCAGCACGATGGGCTCTTTGGTATTTCCGTCCTGTTGGAGCTTGTCCACCTGAATGGTATAACCAGCCGTTTGTAGGGCAATTTAAAAGCCATTGCTTTTATGAGCCACGTGGTGATGAATGTCCGAAAATGTATTCACGATAGCAAAATTTGAAACGCAAGTACTTAGATCTCTTAGTACTTGCGTTTCTTTTAGTTTTTTAGAAATCTAATAATGTGATGAACTTTTCAACTCCTACAACATGTATTAATAACGGGATACGCGGGCCGCTAGACTGATTCATAATGAGCCTATACATTATAATAAATAATTGTTTTTGATTTTCTTTCATTATTTTTTTATTTTCATGATGACAAATCGAATACAATTGTTCCATTAAGTGAGAGTAATCTTTATTAGAACGAAGTATGGTGCAAGCTTCTACTAGCCACTCTTTCTGCTTTTCATCTAATGTGTTGTAAAACTCTGTATTTCTCTCTTGATTTACAGCAATTAATTTTTCAGTTTGAAAGTTTCTAACCCAATACTCTGCACGTTTGCTTATCGCTATCATATCGTCTAGTGCATAATTCCTATCTGTTTTTTCTAATATACCTTTTAAAATAGATGAATCAAAATTTAATAGCGGTAACGTTCCTGCTACTTGATTAAATTTCGGATATTCTTTAAATCCACTATCAACTTTAGAGAGTTTAATTGCATCAAATAAATCTTCATTTTTGAGCGTTTTATTCTCATAACTATCTTTCAATCGTTCATATTCTGTATAATTACGAATCACATCTTCATCAAAACCGATATGAAAAGCTGCGTTTGGTCTATATTTAGCAAACATGAAAAGAATCACTTCTGGTAAATACACTTTTAACAACTCACTAGGTGTAATACTATTCCCTGAAGAACTTGACATTTTTTCGTGATGCCCTTTTATTCCAATGAAATCATACGCAACGTAATGAGGCGCTTCACGATTGAATATGTCCCTTGCGATTTCCTTGGATACATTATAACTACCCGTTTCTGATGAATGATCTCTTCCACCCGGTTCAAAAATAACATCCTCTATCATCCACCTCATCGGCCAATCGATTTTCCAATTCAGTTTCATTATATTTGTATTTAATACCGATAATTCATTTTGATTTCCACATATACATTCATACCGTACTGTTTTTAATACTTCATCAAAATGTGTAATCGTTGTTGAATCTTTCTCGCATTTCTCACAATATAACGTAATAGGATAAAAATCCTCTCGCTCTTCTTCACTACACTCTCCAGTTTTAAAACTCATTAAAATATCGTATATTTCTTTTCTTCTATATAAAGCCTCTAATATATTTTTGTTATACCTTCCGCTTCTATATTCAGCATGTTGATATATGAATTCCGCTTCAATCCCAAATACTTGAAGTGATTTCTCAAACTCTTTTTCAAAATGCTCTGCATACGAATTATGACAGTCATATGGATCTGGAATATCACAGTATGGCATACCAATATATTTCGCAAAAGATGGATCAATATTTTTAGGGACTTTTCTAAACCTATCATAATCATCCCATGAAAATATAAAACGAGTCTTTTTCCCTAAATCTTGAAGGGCTCTTACAACGAAATAAGTCGTTATTATTTCACGAAAATTCCCGATATGAACAGAACCAGATGGACTGATTCCAGATGCGCAAACAAAAGTTTCTTTGTTTGGATGTTTTCTTATTAATTCATGTGCTACTTCATACGCCCAATGCATATATTACTCACCTCAATTTTTTTGTTTTCACACTTTCAGTTTTATGCAATAAAAAAACTCCCACCCCCAAGATTATTCATCTTGAGGACGAGAGTTGTTAGCTTCGCGGTACCACCTCAGTTTGTTAATATGTCGCCATATTAACCTCTTCAGGTACGGCTAAATTTGCGTATACCCTATCTCTATAACGGGAGAACCCGTCGCACCATCCCTAAACAAATTAGTTCCTTGCGCAGCTCCAAGTCTTTTTTCGTCAAGATGTATACCGCTCTTTCTCAGCTACCAGAGCTCTCTGTACGTATCCTTTTCTTAACTACTCTTCTCTTCCATGCCATTTTATATATTAGTTTTTTCATATGATAATTTATAATACCTTTATTGTCAAACTTTTCCGAACGAAAAAGCTATCTAAATAAATGCTTTATCGCTTCTAATTGAATTTTGTGGCTACATTCATCACAACAATATGTCCCTTTTGGTTTTTCTTTAAATCTCTTATATTTTTCGCTTCCTTCGTATACACGGAATTTATTTTTACAAGAAAAACAAACAATTTCATAAAACATCATATGCATTTCCCTCTCCATGTTTATAAATTTTTTATCCCTTAAGAAAATCAATTTTCTATAGTACAAATCTTAATACCCTCTGACTAAAAGGTTTATCTTTATTCTCATCGAATTATAAAGATATCTTATAAAGCGAGGTGAAAATCTTGATCAGTAATGTAGAATTGGTTTTAGATGCTAAAGCTAGTTTAGCTGAAGGGCCTTGTTGGAATGAAAAAAAGCAACTTTTATACTGGGTTGATATTATGGAGAAACAATTATGCATATTTAATCCTACTACTAATACAAACCGAGTAATTGCTCTCAATCAACAAATCGGCTGTGTTGTTCCATATTTAGATGACGTACTACTCCTAGCTATGGAAAACGGCTTTTATTCTATTAATGTAAAAACAGAAAAACTAACACATATTTTTGATCCTGAACCACATTTATTTGAAAATCGTTTTAACGATGGAAAATGTGATCCAGCAGGACGTTTTTGGGCAGGTACTACAGATACATACGGTATAAATGCTGCTGGTTCCTTGTATTGTTTAAATAATAATTTAAAGGTAGAGAAAAAAGTTTCACATGTAAATACATCAAATGGCATAGCTTGGTCACCTGACCATACATACCTTTACTATATTGATACACCTACTAAAAAAGTAGTTCGTTTTCATTATGATATATGCTCTGGAGTAATTCGTAATCCAAGTGATGTAATCATTTTTCCTGAAAATGAAGGTCTACCTGATGGTATGACAATTGACGAGGAAGGGTGTTTATGGATTGCTCATTGGGGAGGTTCAAAGATTACTAGATGGGACCCTTCAACTGGAGAACAAATATTAAGTATTCCAATTCCAGCGCTATATGTAACGTCTTGTACATTTGGAGGTACTAATTTAACAGACCTATATGTTACAACAGCCAGAACAAGAATGACGGATGACGAATTAAAAATATATCCACAAGCCGGTGGTATTTTTCGAATTCAAACAAATATAAAAGGTTGTCCTACCCATTCATTTCGCAATAATAATATTGGAGCTGAAACTATATGAACCGTATCGATCACATAAGACACGAAGAAAAGAAATATCATGATCTTTGTTATGAACAATACAAACTATTTGAAACTGGCTCTTGGCTTTACAAACCGGTTAAAACAGTTATGGACTTAATGGCTTACTTTGAAGGACAAAACAACTTGCAAGTACTTGATCTCGGCTCTGGCGTTGGAAGAAATAGCATTCCAATTGCACAAAAAATAAAAAATGCTAGTGGTACTGTTACTTGTGTGGACTTACTAGATTCCGCTTTAACAAAATTACAAACTTATAGCAAAGAATATGATGTATTTGAAGTTATAAAAACAGAACAAGCAGCAATTGAAAACTACTATATTGCCCCTAACACTTATGATTATATCGTTGCAGTATCAAGTTTAGAGCATGTCAAATCAGAAAAAGATTTAACAAACGTGCTCCATTCTATGAAAAAAGGTACAAAGACTGGTGGTATCAATTGTTTAATTATTAACTCTAACATACAAGAAATTGACTTACATACGAATGAAGAATTAGATGCTTTAATTGAAATTAATCTTCCTACTGTAGATATGATACATCTATTAAAAAACATTTATAAAGACTGGCAAAAAATAAAAATTGAAATACGAGAATTAGCTTATGATATAGTTCGAAACGATAGACACATTCAATTAAAAACAAATGCTATTACTTTTGTCGTTCAGAAATAATCATATAATAAAAATAAGACTTTTCCCCTCAGATTCATTTTTATTGTACGAGATTATTATCTTTAAATATTTATTGAACAAAGCACAAAAACCATGCTTCGGTATCATTAGAAACATGGTTTTTATTATTGATTATACTAAACTACTTAACTATTTAATGAATTCATTAACTGGAAGAAATGTTCCGGTTCATGTGTCTTATTTAATTCATATCATGAATGGAGTGTATCTGGCGCAAAGACATCTAATGTTTTCAGAACTTCCACTGCAAATTCCAAAGGTGCTACTCCAGATGCAGTAATAAGATTTTCACCAGACGCTACAGGTTCCATTTCATATGAATTTTCCCCTTTATATGTAGGACAAATATAGGTGCTAAACCTTTTTTGAAATATCTCCCTGTATTTAGTTCCGCAATTAAATGTCCGTATTCCAAATCTGACATCGTATGAAATACATATAAATAAGCTTTTCTTGTTTGCATTCATTAACACTTCATTCACAACTTAATCTCATCTTTTCTAAAAGATAATCTATCTATTATTTTTAATTGCTTGTCGAGCAATTTCTTTATCATCAAAATGAATAGTCGAATCTTTTAATATTTGATACGTTTCATGCCCTTTTCCCGCAATCAAAACAATATCATTAGAAGATGCCATTTGTATCGCATGATTTATAGCTAGTTCGCGATCAACTTCTACTTTATAATTCAAATTATTATTTTGTGAAAATCCTTTTTCAATATCTTTCATTATTGCCTGTGGATCTTCCGAACGTGGATTGTCAGAAGTAATAAAAACAAAATCGCTATAACTTCCAGCAATTTCACCCATTATAGGTCGTTTTTTCGCATCTCTATCTCCACCACAACCGAAAACAGTAATGATTTTCCCATTTGAAAACTCGCTAATTGTTGAAAGGACATTTTCTAACGCGTCAGGTGTGTGTGCATAGTCCACTATTACAAGGAAATCTTGGTTTTCATCTATGATTTCCATTCTACCTTCAATGCTCTTTAAGTTAGATAAGCTGTCACTAATGTTTGTAAGTGGAATACCTTCAACCATTGCAGCTGTTATTGCTGCTAAGGCATTATATATATTAAAACGGCCTACTAGATTTAGATTAATTTCTATTTCTCCATTAAAGGAAGAAACTAAAAACTGAATTCCTTTTGAACTTAAAGTTATGTTCTTCGCTTGAACATCTGCACCATTATTTATCCCATATGTAATCACTTCAGCAGAAGTAATTTTTTTAAAGTATTCTACCGATGGATCGTCTGCATTCAAAATAGCAATTTTTTTATTTGGAGTAGAAAAATCATTTCCTAATCTTGAAAAAAGAAGACCTTTTACTTGTTTATATTCCTCAAATGTTCCGTGATAATCCAAATGATCTTGCGTTAAATTTGTGAAAACAGCAGTTTTAAAGTTACATCCTTTAACCCTCTCCATATGCAACCCTTGTGACGTAACTTCCATAACACAATAATCTGCATTTTGATTTTTCATCATTTGCAAATTCCGTTGAAGTATCGGAGGTTCTTGCGTATTAATATCAGTAGAATACCATTTCGAACCAACTTTCACTCCGTTATTCCCCATTAGCCCTGTTTGAAATCCATAATCAGTTAAAATTTTTTCAATTAAATAGGAAGTCGTTGTTTTACCATTCGTTCCTGTAATTCCAATTAGCTTCATTTTATTGGATGGATAACCATAGAAATGTGATGCAATAACTGCCATAGCATACCTAGCATCTTTAACAATTATTTTAGGTATTTCAATGTTTACATCTCTTTCTACAATTAACGCCACAGCTCCATTTTTTAATGCATCTTCAACAAATTGATGTCGATCTTCAAGAAAACCATCAATACCTGATACACATATAAAAAGATTTCCGCTAGTGATCTTTCTCGAATCCATTTCTAATCCCGTAATTTCTACATTCATATCGCCAATGGTTTCTTTAATCGATAACAAATTCGCCAACTCTTTTAGTTTCAAATCCCCCGCCTCCTTACACATTTCCCTATTCATTTTACCACTTTATACAAAATAATGGTTTGAAATACCATATGAATCATCTTAAATAAAAAATAAAAGAGCACTTGTTTCCGCAAGTGCTCTTTTTGGGGATTTTGAGATATCCTATTAACGAAAGTTAAGGTTACTTAAAGTTAAAAGGTATTTATATTATATGCTTGTCCTTTTTATTTGTGCATTATTAATATATAAACATTTATAATAACTTCAAATTATAGTTCTTTCTTACATTTTATCATTAAGAAATTAATTGCAGGCTTATTTTCCATGATCTTATTTGGTTCGTCAATTTCTGAAACTTGTACTAATCCATATTTTTTAAAATCATTTTTTACAGATTCAGAATCATAGAAGAACATTTTTACGCCTTCCATTACCTCATAATAGTCTTTATCCAACTGTTTTCCTTTTCCGTACATGGGAGCTTTTTTAGAAACTGTTGTAAAAACCAAATACCCTCCTGGTTTTAACTGATTATAACAATCTTTAATAAAATTCTCTCGCTCCTCCCCATTCAATAAATGGAGAAGTGCATGACTAAATATCCCATCATAAAGTTTATTATCAAAAGGCATTTCGTTTACCGAACCGTGATACATACGAACATCTTCTAGTCCGTTTTGTTTTGCTAAGTCAATGGCTGTTTTTGAAATTTCAATACCTGTTACATTTATACCATTTTCGATAAACACCTTTGCGTTTCTTCCGTATCCAATACCCGGTACTAATATGTCTTTAACGTTCTTTTCCAGAAAAAATTTTTTTGTCAAAATTGCAGATTCTGTAGGTTCAAATCCCCACATCGTTTGTTTCTCAATAAAGCTTGATTCCCAAAATTCCATTATATTTCTATCTCCTTATTCTTATCTCATTTTTAGTACCATATAAAAGACAAATAAATTTAAACGGTGCGGCTCCTTGTGCCAAATTAAATTTCTATGATTCTAATACAAGAAGGTATATGTATTATTAATACCTATGTTATTTCTTCTATTCAAAATAATTAACGTGGTCAATGAGCCCCATTGAATATAGCATAATAATAAGTCTATATCTATTATAAAGATTGGTTTAAAGTCCACCCTACTTTATGAATTCGTACGTTTGTAGAAAAATAAAAAGCACCCGAATGGATGCATAGAGTAAACTTATTCATTATTACTTTCTTCACTTTCATCATCAACTGGTTTCGAGTCTAACATGTTGCCTATATCAGGCGGCAAAGCTAACTCTATACCAGCTACTGGTTGATTATCTTCATTAAACCATTGTTTCTTAAATTTAATCAATTCTTCATTTTTCTTATTTTCATCCATATTATCCCGCCTTTTATGTATGATATTAAAGACTTTATTTAATATGTACATTTAGAAAGATAATATACTACTTATCAACTATTACACTATTTATACTGTTCGCGCATAAAAAAAGAGCAAAAACCTTCTCTGTTTACACAACCCGTTGTACCTATAAAAATTCCCTTATATGTTACTCCTCGTTTTGTTATCATATTTGTGACGAAATATATGTGAGCTACGTGATAAGTACTTGGTCATTTTATTCATATGAGACAAATACTTTTAAAGGAGTAATTATCTCTTCACTCAATTTCTCAAAACATTTTTCAAGTGCAGTATAATGAATTTCATATTGAAAAATCTCTTCTATCCATGGCGTCTGTTCTATTTGACTAAAAAACCAATCTGCATGTTTTTGATAATCATATCCATCACTTGAACCAATGATTTGCAATTCTTTTCGATAAAAGTCGGCGGTTAATGTTAAGTCTTCTATATTACCATCAGAAAGAATACATATCGCCCCATTACTATTAATAGCCTTTTGCAATGTGTGAAACCCTCTATTTGTAGCAGAACATTCGAAACCGTAATTATACGTATCTATAATTTTCTCTTCCGAATCATAGAGGTTTTTCGCACCAAATTTCTTTGCAAATTCTCTTCTATTTCTATTAGGCTCAACAACATCCACATGCTTAACACCTACATAGCATTTTAAAAAATAACAAGCTAGTAAACCGATAACTCCCATTCCAGTTATAAGTACTTTTTCATCCTGTCGCGGGTTTAGTTTCAATACTCCTTTAGCAGCATCACACGAAAGGATAGTTAATAAAGCAACTTTAGGTTTTATATAACTAGGCACCCGAATTACTTTATTCTCCTTAACTATTCCTATCTTTTCATGTCCATAAAAAGAAATTACTTTATCGCCTACGTTTAAATTTGTTACTTTATTCCCAACTTGAATAACTTCACCATAACTTTCATATCCAGTTTTTCTTGGATAAAAAGGATTGATATCTGTAACATCAGACCCATTATACTGTGGTAACTCTGCGCCAATACTTATTGCACCTGCAATTGTTTTAACGATAATTTCATCATCCTGTATAGACTTAATTTCGCACGTTTGCCACTTAAGCTGTTTTGGTCCTTCTAAAACTAATTTATATTGTTCCATTCATATATCCTCTCTTTTATCCGGCTATTTGCGGGGATTTGGCCGATAATCACTGGGAGATGAACCCCCCCAATGATTTAAAAAATATATTCAAAGTAGCCCTTAAATTATTTATAATAATTAATGTGAATGTTTCATCCGAAATTTAAGCTATACAGTTGGCTAGCAACCAACAGTGATAATATGATAATTGAATTTGATGGATATGGAATAAATGAGTATGTTATTGGCCTTAATTGTTCTCTAAACGAATTTATAATAATGTATTTAAATGTAAAAAACGAAGAGATGTCTAATGAAGATCTTCTAAGCTTATTTTGTGCACAGTACCATTATGAAAAAATCCCAAAATTACTACAAGAAGACGTAATGAGCGATGTTGTCATTGATTTAGATACGGACTATATTTATATCCCTAATAGATAACAGTAAATTAGATTAAATAAATAGAAATTACGATTTAGCTAAGTGTTTAATAAAATAAGTAAATGCCCAAATTAATGTCGCAAATTGAGTAACAAAATACATGGTCCATTCAAAACCAGTCAATTTTCTCTCTCGTTTAACTTGCTTTAAGTATCTGTAAAATATAAATGTACTTAAAAACATAAGTAACAACGATAATTGTTGTAAATCATCGACTATACGTACCGCCATAAACTTTATCATCCTCCTAATTTAAAATATAAAATGAAAATATAATTAAAAGAGGCCATCCCACCTGATTATTAGTTGAACCAATCCGGCTTTTACGAGCTGTTAATGAGGAGTACTCTACAAAATAATGGTATCACCAAAAGGTAATAAATGGTATTTTTTCATTGAACTCACAAAATACTAAGAGATATACACTCAAATATCATGTAGTTTTCAAGAGCTAGATTAAATAATGACTGCAATCTAATCTTTGAGCCACTTAATTGTTAACTTCCTTTTTAATTTTTATAGATTGTTGCATAGTATCACTATTCCCAGTCATTATATTTTTTTCTCCACGAAAAAAATGCTACTAAAAAAGTAGGAGTTATGCAAACTGATAGTTAGTATTCAGTTATACAGAAAAATCTTCACCGTAATATATATCCTTACTTTAACAATTTGGATATACTTTTTTTAAACTAATCAAGATTATAAAACAATACCATTTTCATCTGCCGTTTTCCTCTTCAATCCAACACTTACATTTATAGCACCTTGATCAACCAGGGATAATTTCTTTCATTTTGGAAATTTTATAAGTAAACTTTTTGAGAATTTCTTGAGGTGCGATCAATGTTTTTAAACCAGAATAAAAACGAAAGAAAGTTACTTGTTTTTGCAACAATTATACTCATTCTTTATTTGTCTCCTTTATTTATTCTTGGAGAAAATGCGCATATTCGCATTCATGATAATCTTGATTCCAATTTGTCATGGTACAAGGTTTTGACATCGAGTGGAGAGATAAGAGGTTCGATTAATGGTACAATTCCACAGGTGATAAATAATCAATTATCAAGAAACGCGTTTAGTACGGAATTTAGTTGCATTGTTTGGTTGTATGCTTTTTTTCCAAATATGGTTGCTTATGTATTAAGTCAGACGATTACAAGAGTGGTTGCTTTTATAGGCATGTATGTACTTTTAAAACATCATTTTTTACCGAGAGAGGAATGGATGGTCATTTCAATGGGAGTTTCATTAGCTTTTGCTCTTACCCCTTTTTGGCCATCAGGAATGCTTAGTACTCTGGGAATGCCTCTTGCACTTTGGGCATTTTTAAATATTCGAAAAGGGGAAAAATTGTGGAAGAACTATTTCGTACTTACTCTAATTCCTCTATATTCGAGTTTTGTTTTAGGCTTTTTCTTTTTTTTAAGTAGTATAGGGGTGCTCTGGTTAGTGGACTTAGTAGTAAAAAAAGAATGGAACTTTCGTTTTCTTTTTTCAATTATTTATATGACGCTCATATACATGGTTGTAGAATATCGCTTAGTATCTTCCTTTTTTTTATCAACTGCACCTAACAGTAGAGATGAATATTTTCATGCGAGATTATCGTTATGGCGTTCCCTCCGACTTACAGTAAAAAACTTTCTTTTAGGACATACCCATGTCATGACAGTCCATACATTTATTATTTTACCTGCCATACTTATTGCGTTGTATTTCATCATTACTACAAAACGATGGAAGCGAGAAAAAGTCTTTATTTTTTTGTTCTATTTTAACATAGTTTTGTCCATTTGGTATGCTTTTTGGTTTTATAAAGGTTGGCTTCCATTAACAAAACGGTTTCACATTTTAGATACATTTAATTTTGCACGTTATCATTTTTTGCGCCCGTTAGTTATTTATGTTTTATTCGCTCTTGGATTAAAAATATTATGGTTACAAGGGAAAGTATGGAGATACGTTGCAACAAGTTTTATGATTGCTCAAATTATTTTGTTATGCTTTTATAATGAAGAAATTATTTATCAAAATAAGCCTTCAGTAAAGGAATTTTTTGCAGAAAAACAATTTCAGGAGATAAAAGAGTATATCGGTTTACCTTTGGAACAGTACCGTATCGCTAATATTGGTTTACATCCAGCTATCGCTCAGTACAATGGTTTCTATACACTTGACACATACAACAATTTTTATCCTCTATCTTACAAATATGAATTCCGAAAAATAATTGAGAAGGAATTAGCGAAAAATAAAACAATTCGTACGTATTTTGACGAATGGGGTGGCCGCTGTTATATTTTCACCGATGAACTTGGAAAACACTATATGTTTAAGAAAGGTTCGAAAAAACACTTGAAAAATGTAGAGCTAAATATAGAACATTTTAAAAAAATGGGTGGTCGGTACATTTTTTCTGCTGTCCCTATTGAAAATGCAGTGAAAAACAATTTATACCTTGAGAAAACATTTGTATCAAAGACATCCGCTTGGGAAATTTATTTATATAAAGCAATATAAGTATGTAATTAGATTGGCTCTCTCAATATAAATTCATAAAAACCCAAACTAATATTTAGCTGCAATATTAGTTTGGGTTTTACTATTTTGTATCAAATTACACACCACATTCCAAGCTACACTTAAACTCTTTTTAACATTTTTAATCACTATATCCTCTGTGCCCCTGGCCTTTATGGACAACACTCGTTGAGATTACTGTTGGTTTTATCCCTGTTCGCAAGAATCTCCCACTTCCAAAATACGAACTGCAATTTCGATACCATCTTGCTTTGTAACAACCTCTGTAGTTTCTTCAATCGTCTCGGTTCTCCCCATACAAGACAATAATTCTTCCCGTTACATATACAGAAGCTCCGGCCACAACTACTATTTTTCCTTATAATAATTTCATTTTATTTATCTTCATTTTTATAATTCAATTTTATAACTTCCGGTATATGCTTACTATCATATTTCCTCGTATAGATTTCTCCATCTGGAGTAACTAATTTTAATACAATCTCACCACAAACACCATGTGGTATTTCAAATTCACCTTGTGCATTTGAAATACTGCGTTCCTTACTTTCAATAGAATCTTCATAAATTTTCACATTAGATATAGGTTCGTTATTTTGATCTACGATAATACCTCTTGAATACTTACCAATCGCAATGCATTGATCATCTTTTTTATAATAATTAATTAGAACGATAGCTCCAATTATTATAGCGATACATACAAACAAGAGAATTATTTTGCGTTTCACAACAAACCTCCTTATTCATCTTTTTCTTTTTTAAATTGAAAATTTATACGTTCCGCTTGTTTGATTTCCTCAATTACTCTACGAATTCCTTCTTCAATCCGATCTTCCTTCACATTCGATACGTTTAACTTTAATAGCATTTCTTTCGGAAAACCTCTCACATAATTTTTATCAATCGTATCAATACTTATTTGCATTTCACCTAGTCTTTGTAAAAGCCTTTCTGAAATACTTGTTTTATGTAATTCTAAACAAGTATGGATTCCAATTGTATTTTGCTTTTTATATATGAATAAAAGCGGGTTTTCACTATGCATTCTTTCTAATGTTTCTGCTAGTTTTTTAGATCTATTATTATAGGAAGATTTAATTTTACTTTTATGGCGTTCAAACATACCACTCTTTATATATATTTCTAAAGCAGCTTGGGATATCATCGGGCTATCGATATCTAAAATCTTTTTATATGTATGGAAAACATTCGCAATAACCGATGGAATAACTGCTACACCAACTCGTAAACCTGGAAAAATAATCTTTGAATAACTTTTCAAATATATGACATGATTATCATGATCCAAGCTATATAACGGATCTGCTTTTGAATCTGTTTCTAGATCTGCTAAATAATCATCTTCCACTATAAATACATTATATTTCTTAGCCAATAACACGATTTTTTCTTTCTCATCTTTAGAATAAGAAGTTCCAAGCGGATGATGATATCTTGGTATTGTATAAAAGAATTTTATTTTACCTGTTCGAAAAATGCGTTCCAATTCATTTAAGTCAATACCTTCATTCGTACGTTTAATACCGATTACAGGGATTTTGTTTATTTCTAGATATTCAATATATAGATGATATGTTGGTTGTTCAATTAATATCGTTTCATTTTCATTTGGAAATGGTATAGCGGTTAATATTGCTAGCGCCTGCTGCACACCTGACGTTATAAAAATATTTTCTTCATTAGTGAAAACTTGATAGTTTGCCAGTTGTTTTTGAATAACCGGAATTAAAGACGGTAAGCCTTTTGGCGTCCCATATACAAATAAGTCATTTTTATATGTATCAATAGCCTTATTAATACAATGTTGAAAATCTAAATACGGAAAAACATCTGGATCTGGTGCTGAGGAAGCAAAATCAATTATGTCGTCATTTTCTACAAAACTCCCTGATTTTCGAACAACATAGTATCCACTTTGAGGGATGGAATAAATAATATGACGTTTTTCTAATTCATATAGTGCCCGTATAACTGTCGCCTTATTGCATTCATATTGCGTAACAAGTGATCGTATAGACGGTAATTTCTTTCCTTCTTTTATCACTCCATGTTGAATCATGTTTTCTATATCATTAAAAATATGTAAATACTTGTACATCATTACTACCTCAACTTTTAATTTGTACCGGTACAGTTTGTATTTGTTTACATTGTAGCACTAGATCATAAAGATTACTATATACGTATACTGGCCAGTAAGAAATCAATTACTATGAGGTGAAATTATGAAACTTACAACAAAGGCATATTTATCAGCTATGCTCTATTCATTTATTATTGGATTCTCCTTTATGTTTGTGAAATTAGCATTAACAGTTACGAGCCCCCTTGATACACTTGCTCATCGTTTTACAGTTGCTTTCGTAGCTGCAAGCATTCCCATTGTTTTCGGTTTCGTAAAGTTAAATATGTCATTCAAAAATATACTTGCCCTATTACCACTTGCAATATTTTATCCAGCACTATTTTTTGCTTTCCAAGCATTTGGCTTAGTGTATACAAGTTCATCCGAGGCCGGAATTATACAAGCGGCGATTCCTATATTTACGATGATGTTAGCTTCCTATTTTTTAAAAGAGTATACAAATACATGGCAAAAAATATCTGTACTCATTTCTGTCATCGGTGTCATTTATATATTTATCATGAATGGTATAGGGACTCATGAAACTAGTTTCATAGGTGTTATTCTTATTTTGCTATCGGCATTATCATCTGCTTTCTATAACGTGTTAGCTAGAAAAATGACGAAGAAATTCAAACTAATGGATTTAACTTACACAATGACAGTAATCGGCTTTATTAGCTTTAATTTAATCGCGATCGCCAGCCATATAAATAAAGGTACAATAACGGTATACTTTAAACCGTATACGAATGGAACATTTCTTATCTCCATTTTATATTTAGGGTTACTATCTTCCTTGCTGACGGCATTGCTATTAAACTATTCCTTATCTTATATTGAAGCTGCTAAAATAAGTGTTTTTAGTAATTTATCTACACTTATTACAATTATCGCTGGCGTTATTTTTTTACACGAGCAAATTTCTTATTTTCATATCATTGGTACAATAATGATTATTCTTGGTATAATAGGCACAAATTTTTTGGGTAAAAAAGGAATTGCAATGCAAAAGAAGAATATCTCCATGAATAAATAAAAAGTGAGGGATATGTCATGCAGCGCTTAAATACAATTGATATTAGTAACGTTCTAGAATTAGAAAAGACTCTTTCTACTTTATTAAATGAAGAGATTTCTTCAAAGCTAGAACTTGAAAACTGGTTAAAAAAACAATCTACATTCATTTGGGAAATTGAAGAACAATTACGATCGCACTATATCGCCTTTCAATGTAATACGGATAATAAAAAAATTAAAGATACTTTTAAATATGATCAACAATATGTACGACCTCTTTTGAAACGTTATCAAAATTCATTTGATAATAAATATTTAGAGTCCCCTTTTCGAATGGAACTTGATCCAAAAACGTATAGCTTACTAGATAAAAAAATAAAGAATGCGCAAACATTATTTTGTGAAAAGAACATTGATTTAGAAATAAGCGAAGACAAATTAGTAACCGAACACTTCGAAATTACAGGTGGTTTAACTGCGCTATGGAACGGTGAAGAAAAGACAATTACTGAACTACAGTCTTACTTACAAGATCCGGATCGTCACATACGAAAAAAAGCAAAAACGCTCATTTCTGAAACATTTTTATCTGTTGAAGATACACTACAAAATATATTAAATGAATTAATCGTAATCCGTCATCAAAAGGCGCAAAATATTCAATTAGATAATTATCGTGATTATATGTTTAAAAAACATGAACGTTTTGATTATACACCTGATGATTGCTATAAGCTTGCTGAATCTATTCGTAAATACGTAGTACCACTTATCGATAAAATATTTAATGAGAAAAAATCTGAACTTCAAGTAGATAGCCTTCGTCCATGGGATCTAAAAGCAACCGCACCAAATCAAAAAGCATTAAAACCTATTGAAGACGCGAGTGATTTAATCGAAAAAAGTTCTCAAATTTTACACAAACTAGACCCTGAATTTTCAACATTACTGGACCGTATGCATAAAAATAGTTGCTTAGATTTAGAAAGTCGTAAAGGAAAAGGACCAGGAGGATTTTGCGAATATTTACCTGCTTCTCAATTATCTTTCATTTTCATGAATCTCAATCATACACATTATGATGTTACTACTTTCCTCCATGAAATGGGTCATAGTATTCATAATGAATGTATGAAGCAGTTAGAACTTCAAAAATTTGTAGAAATCCCTTCAGAATCAGCAGAACTCGCTAGCATGACAATGGAATTATTTTCGATGGAGTATTGGGATACATTTTATGAGAATACAGAAGAATTTATAAAAGCAAAATTAGATTTCTTTATAGATATTGTTAAGTATTTACCACAAATGCTTATCGTTGATCAGTTCCAACATTGGATGTATGAAAACCCTAATCATACCGCTAAAGAAAGAAATGACAAGTATTTAGAATTACATAATACTTACCAATCGAGCGTCGTAAATATTGAAGGGTATGAAAATTGGATTGCAACTAGCTGGTTACCTGTATTACACATATTCGAAATACCATTCTATTACATCGAATATGCAATTGCACAACTTGGGGCGTTGCAAATGTATAAACAATATAAAGAAAATCCTAAACAAGCAATAGAAAATTATAAAAAAGCTTTATCATTAGGTAGCTCTAGATCTTTAACGGAAGTATATGAAGCAGCTGGAATTCGTTTTGATCTTTCTGGCGAAACAATTAAAGAACTAATGTTATTTGTTGAGGGTGAATTAGCGTCACTTGAACAATTGTAAAAAAGAAGCTGTTCCTATATTTTAGGTTCAGCTTTCTTCTTTATATTATTTATTAGTTTTATGTACTGAGTATCACCATATCCGATTGTTGGAAAAAGATGAAACAATTTTGTTAATAATTCTTGAGTTGATAAATCTTTATTTTTGGAGATGAATTTCACTACGATATTATCTTCTTTTAACATACTTAAATATAAGTCTATAGCTTGATACATTACAGGTGGTACCTTTTGAGTCATTTTTTTGTGATTTACTAACACTTCATTATATACAAAAGAATAATTTCCTAATTCAAGTTCAAGTTGACTTACTTTAAATTCATCTTCTCTAAAACTATTTAAGTATACTTTCCCTTCATAACAAGACTGTTCAAGGTATGAAAGTAAAGTAAGTAGATTCATTTGGCAAAACATATCTTCACCGAACCATAAAACGATGCATTTATACTTTTTCGTAAAAAGATTTTTTAACGGGTCTATAACCTTTTTTGTATAAATATCTACAGAACTGTTATGACCTTCTGCTCTGGTTTTAATAAACTCTTCATTAAAAACATGTGTAGTAGCGGGATTCACACACATCGCTTCGTTAAATGGAGCATAATCAGACTCACCCATTAGCTTTTTGGTTTTAAATTCTTCATACATCATTTGACCATTCAATATGTTTAATACATCATTCTCAAACAGCTCACTCTTTGCACTACGCAACTGCTCAACCTCTATTTTTCTAGAAAAATTCATTTTAAACTCCCCTCCTTTATTTATATTGAGTTTAACAAATGATTGAATAGGCATGTTGTTAAGCTTAAATTCTCTTGGATTCATTCCAAAAACAGTTTTGAAAGCTCTACTATAGGCCTCTTGCGAAGAATAATTGTAATCCAATGCAATATCTATTATCTTTCTATCATTCTTCAAATCCTCTGTGGATAAATACAGTCTTCTTAAAAGAATATAGCGCCTAATACTAATGCCTGTTACTTGGTGAAATCTAAAAGAACAGTAATACGGAGAATAACTCATATAACGCGATAATTCATTTAATGAAAATTCTTCTTTTAAATTGCTCTCAATCCAATCAATCATCTTCTGTATATGTTCATTCATTTCCTTCACTCCTTATTTATAAGTATAAAACAGGTTCGTTTCTTTCTTTTGATATTTCTTGTGTTTTATAACATAAACCATTCATTACTTCATGCTTCATTTTAAAGGAAATCAAAAATAAAACACGAATTTTGTAAATTAAGAACCTTTTACTTCTTAAGTAAAAAATTAAAGTTTGGAAAGGACGTTACAATGAACGAGCTAGAAAAAGAAATACTCCAATTAATAAATGAACGATATCCATTAAATTTTATTAACATTAAGTCTATAACGAATGAAATGTATCAATGTCACGCACAACAAGGTACTTACTTCATTAGAATTACAAACTACAAAACATATGAAGAACAGTTAGAAGAAGTTACATATACGAACTTTTTATATGAAAATGGTTTAGCAGTTCCTCCAATATTACCTTCCCTTAATGGGGATTTAGTAGAGAAATTAACATTAGACGAGGAGATTTTTACTGTATTATATAAAGCTGCTCCTGGTATACATTTACCAAGGTGCGAATGGAATTCTAATATATTTAAAAAGCTTGGTAAACAAATTGGAAAATTACATCGTATTTCTAAAAGCTTCGAACAGATTAAGCCGGTTAAACATATAAACAATTGGTATGAAAATGAAGAATATAATTTTCTTAAATATATCCCTAAAGAAGAAACTACTATAAGAGAAATTGCATCTGACGTTTTAATTTCTACAAAGGAACTACAAAAATCCACTTCCAATTACGGCTTAATTCATGGAGATTTATGACTAGAAAATATTTTAGTTGAAAACAACTCAAACTTAACAATGATTGATTTTCAAGACTGCGAAAAACATTTTTACCTATTCGATTTAGCAGTTCCTATTTATAGTGCGATAGAGTATTCATTTGCTGGAAATGGGAATATCGTTGACTATGAGCATTCTATTACAAAAGCACTATTTGAAGGATATCAAGAAGAAAATGAACTACCTAAAGAGATGATAGAAAATTTTCCATTATTTATTAAATTAAAGGAGATTTTTGAATATAGCTTAATGCATATGTATTGGAATAAAGAAGAATTAACTGAGGAACAAGTACGGATAATAAATCTTTATAGGATGAAGATCGAAACTAAATATACCTATATTAATGTTTAAAAATGCTGTTGTTTAACTACAAGGAAACTTTAGTTAGACAACAGCATTTATTTATTGGCTACTAAACAACCTTTGTTTTATTACTTATAAATACTGAGTCAATAATCTATTTAAATACACTTCATTTTGCGAAGATACTTTCTCAGAAAATCTAGCTGCAATCATAATAGGAGCCCATTGAAAGATCTCATCTCTTGTTAGATCGGTATTGCGGCAATATATTTGCAAATACATTTCTGCTAATTCTATATGAGACTGCGCATACAATAAATATGTACGAAACACATCTGCACGAATATCACCTGAGCAAGCATCTACCCAGTCTATAATACTTACATTCTTTTCACTCAAAATTAGACTAAACGGATGGAAATCGCCATGGCATAATCTAGAATCAAATTTGATTGAATGTAGCTTATTCAATATACTTTCCTTTTGTTTTTCATCCAATTTATATACAGATTTAATTTGACGCTCTAACCTTTCCCCCATTGCTTCCATTTCACACGTATAGCATGAATCTTTTTTTGTTCATTCACACAAATATTTATGTAATACTCTGCCTCATTTAGATTATTAAGCAGGAGATCACCTATACTGTCCCCTTTTACGTATTCCATAATAATTGCCTGTCTATTTTATATATTAGTCACTTCAAATACGTTTGGAACTGATAGTCCGCATGAATAAGTATATTTTTGTTTTTTTGCTTCATTCATAGACTCTGTATTTGGGAGGTAATCTTTAAATAATTTCATAATCTTATTATCATATAGATAAATTTCCGCTGTGTTCCCTTTTGCTATCGGATTTCCTAAATTCAATTCATTCCTCTCCTTACTATAAAATAAGCTAATACATTATACTCCTCTATAAATTCAGTGGAATTATGCTGAAACCCCATGCCCATCAACTTAAGAGTGAAAAAAACGGATCTTTCATTCAGCCGGATTAAAACATTCTCAAAATAGAAGTATATTCTTAAAAATGCACATACCAAATAAGCCCTAATGGGTTTCACTTTTTTGATTATGCAATTTTCTTTTGTTTTCCAAGTTCACTATACTCATAGACAACACCCATAATATCAAAGACTGTCTTTTTCTCATATCTATGAGATTTCCGTCCATTCTTCTCTAAGAGGTGGAATAGGCGGATTAGAATCTTTGTCATTTCTATGGTGCTTTGTCGTATAGCTTGATACAACAGGTGTAAGTGATCTTGAATTATTCCAATCGCTTTATATTCACTTAATTCTCTTTTCTTCTTTTTCAAAAGAAGTTGACGCATTTTGAACATAGTAGAGGAGCACAGGAAGATAGCGATTAGCTTTCCATATAATTGGCACTCTAATCGTTCCTGTTTTACATGACGATAATGGTCTATTTTGAAAAGTGATTTCCACGTTTTAAAGATAATCTCTATTTGCCAACGTAAAGTATATAATTCATGTACCTATTCCATCGGAACCCATTCCCAAGCTATATTCGTCACGTACACGTTTAATCCAGCTACAATTTTACTTTTCTCTGAGTACATTCTATTTTTGGATTTTTCTTTTTCTGCGATCCTTGCTCGTCGTTTTTGAAGTTGTTTTTCTGTTAATCGATTAAAAATAACGCACGCAAACAGTTGTTTCCTATCACCAATATAAGCATGTTTTAATTCAAATGTTTATCCTGGTTGTAGTTGTTTCAAAATCTGTTTCACATCGATGTGTATGTATTCCGATTGTTTCTTAATTGCACCATTTTTAAAGTATTCTGGGTTTGAATTTTTCATATATACATTTGTATTTAGTTTTAAACGAGAAATATAGTATGTACCTCGTTGATCCATTTGATCTATGTCTTCCAATGAAAAATAACCCAAATCACGAATACATAAATCCCCTAGTCGTAAGGTATCTAAGCACTTCGTACCAAATGTTTTATCATTATTTTTCCCTGGCCCAACTTGAAAGTTAAGAAATTCCCCGCTATGCAGATCCTATTCTAATTGAATTTTGATTCCAGCTGTTTGGGCACATCCTCCAGATCCTGGATATACATTCTCTAAAGCATTCGGCACTTGAAATACGGTGGCATCTAGAATACGAATTCGCTTGAAATAAGAGAAGAAATGGTTAGAAATTTTCGTTTGTTCACATACTTTTTTTTGTAATAGTAAAGAAAAAATATGCTGTAACAACAAAACTGCTTTAGCATTTAAACGTTTATTTAAACCCTCAGGGCTAAGTAAAGTACCGGTAGCTGCATGAAGCCTACTACATAATCGGACTAATGGATCACTTGCCACCCGTTGACTAATCCAGATACAAATAGCAGCTAAGTCTGATCCAGAAAACTTACGTTTTCGCTTTATAAATCCGAGTTCTCTAGCAAGTTCTTCTAAAAATAAAGGAGTAACATATCGTTGTAATTCTTCCGCAAATGGTTGTAGTTCATCTTGAATTGATAGATTCATAAAAAAACGCCATCCCTTCTGTATATTTCTACAAAAATGATAGCGTATTTTTCCACTTTGGGATATTTTTTGTTAGCTTGATAGCGAAGTGGCAGTCTCTCTATAAAAGATTTCTTGGACAACTTAGACTTTTTATAAAAGTAATCCCTCAGTTCCAAGAGAAGCTCACCATTCTCAATTTTAGTTAGAAACATTTCTCACAAATAACGCACTAGTTAGATGAACAAACAATCATCTTATCAAATTCTATCTCAATAGAAATTCAATTAATAATTTACATGAATTTTCACATGCCAAAAGCTTAAACCTTTTTTGGTCCTCAATAGTTTTATTATCTGCTTGGTCGGATACAGACTTCACACATAGGAATGGTATTTTATTAACATAAGAAACGTATGAAAAAGATGCTATCTCTTGGTCAACAGCAATAGCATTATGAGTACTACTTAATGATGATCTCAAAACATCTTCTCTAATACGCTGATCTCCCGATATAACCATCCCGTTGTTGATTTTATGTTCACTGGTATTGATAGCAAAATTAAGAAAATCACTAAATATAGAATTATCGCCATCAATAATCGATGTTCTACCAGTATACAGGTCCCACACATCATCGCCTTTTCCAGCATTCGTAACGTCATGTTGGAGCATTTGTTTTGCAATGACAATTTCGCCACCCTTTATGCTATCTGACAAACTTCCACAAATTCCTGTCATATATATTTCATCAGGACGAAACTCTGATATAAGTAATTGTGTACAACTAGAACAGTTTGTTTTTCCAACACCACTTATAACAGATATAATCTCTAAATTGTTAATACTATGATAATGGAATTCCCATGCGGCAATTTTACGAACTTTTCTACTCGGGTATTCTTCGTGTAAATAATTCAGTTCAGGTTGCCAAGCTGCAATTATTCCAATTCTTGTCATTTTTATCCTCTCCTCACCTGAATTATACCAAAAAAGTATTGTTTTAATATTCGATTTAATCGGAATGTTAAAATAATTTAAGTCATCGATATATTAAAAGCAAAAGGTAGGTAATTATATGATTCGTGAAGCTGAACCAAAGGACAGTAATGTAATTGAAAATCTATATAAAAAATTAGCACCACATAGCAAAAATATTAAGGTTTTACCAGAAAGAATTGAGCAGATAAGGGATGATTCTAATAATTTTTTGTTTGTCTATGAGGAAAGTGGTAACGTCAAAGGAAGTATATTTATGACGTTTTGCCTTGATTCTGGATATCAATTTAGACCGTATACTGTTTTAGAGTATGTGATTGTAAATGAAGATTTTCGAGGTAATGGGATAGGGGAAAAGTTATTGAAACATGTAGAAGAGATATCAATTGCAAGGGGATCCACAAGAATTATCTTATTAAGTAGTGCAACTAGAATAAAAGCACATAAATTCTTCACTAAAAATGGATATAATGGAACCATAAGTAAGGGTTTCAAGAAGTATATACCAATTAATTTAATTTTATTTATAGGTGTTTTTTCTTAGAGTATTTAGAAAGAATAACATTTTTTTGTACTTAGGGGTAGTGAAAATTCTTAAGTTGATGGGCACGTGCTAAAACCCTTCTCCACGAAAATATAAAAAACTTACCACTTTCTATCCTTAAATAGAAAGCGGTAAGTTTAATTTACTAGGAATATTAGAATGAAACTCTGGTGTATGCACAATTGAAAATGCATATCCCTGCTCAATAAATGACACTTCATTATGCTTACATTCAAATGGTACACTATTTTTCTTAAAGTTAATTTGGATTTGCTGTAAAAATGCAGGGTCCGGTGTTCCGAAAGATACTTGTACTTTCGGTGGTAAAGCCTTCATCGCAATTGGGATCCAAGGTCGCTGCCACCAAGTTGCAACAATGTATGCTGTGCCCCCTATAACAAAGTTGAAAATATCCCCATCTTCCATCGTTTTCATATTTAGATTTGATTTCAACCATTCTGTAAATACAGGTACACTTTTAACGGGAAGTCCGATTTCCCTTACATATAAAATGTTTAAAGGGGATTGTGGTACTAATACATCTTCTTTAACATAACTATGTGCGATAATTTCGAGTAGATTTCCATCACCGTCTTTAAAGTATACATTGAATAGACCATTCTCTTCACCAATTACATTTCCATTTTGCCATTTCACAATGAGTAATCCAGAGTCCCTTAGCCATCTTGCTGTTTCGTGAAATTTTGAATACGGGATCTCAAAAGCGAAATGTGCAGGTGCGATTGGTTCGTATACTTCTTGAAAACTAATTGTAGTGTATGGTGTTACTTCAAATTGAATAAAAGATGCCGTTTCTTTTTTTATTGGAAAAGATAGTATGTCCTTATATACTTGTTTTACCCCTTCTATGGAAACCGTTTGTAGTTTAATATCTGATATATGTGTAATCACGTTGCATACCCCCTTGTTTCTTATTATCTATTTGTATTGTATTACATTTATAAACAGATAGAATCAAACGGAAGGATGGATTTTTCAAATGAAAACTACAACTTTAGTATGAATATGTTAACTTCTTTCATTGTTGATATAGTATTGTTTCCATACAAAAAAGCTGCCTTTCCTTAAACGAAAAGCAGCTTTTACAATACAAAACATTATGATTTTACAGCAATAATCATAAACCTTTTTGAATTTGTACGAATCCCTTTTTCAAAACTATTTGCATCAATGAACTTTTGTAAAATAGCAAAATCCTCTTCCTCTTCTCCAAATCTAGGAATAATAGGTGTATGTTTTAACAAGAAAATAAGATCTTCAGGCGAACTGTAATAATCAGTAATATTATATTCGCGTACTTGTACGAGTTCAAATCCTGCACTACTAAGTTCACCCATATACTTTTCTTTTAAAGTTCCATCTCTTTCACCAAAGCATTGTCCTCTTCCAAATGCCTCTTTCAAGTTCAATTTATCATGTTCACTAACTTGTTGTGTTAAAAACAAAGCACCTTTTTTCATTACTTTTGCTAATTCAGTCGCTGCAAATGGTGCATGACAACTTGAAACAATATCAAAATAAGCATGTGGAAACGTTAAAACTTCAGAATCCATTTGTAGAAACTCAACATTTTGTACACCTGATTTTCTCAAATTGGAATGTGCTTTTTCAATCATTCCGTTAGAATTATCTATTCCAATTAAAGATTTAGCTGAAGATGCTATATTAAGTACATTTTCTCCTCCACCTGTACCAACATCTAGTAAAATACGTGATGACTTGCACCTTTCTTTTACCTCACCATAAAAGTCCCATGAATCTCCTACAGTTTCACCTTTTACTTTACTAAAATCCCATCCATTTAATCTTCCTACTTTATCATAAAAGTTTTTGTACTCTAATTCGTTCATCTTATGTGTTCCCCTTTGTTGATACATATAAATTAAAATGAATTATTGATTATTTATTCTATATTTGTAATCCAAGCTTCATAAAACGCTTGAACAGTGCGATATCTTTTACTTTTTTCTTTATGCAACGCTTTTGTACATATATTATATAATTCTTGTGTGCTCTCCCATTTTTCATAGCTTTTATCACTTTTTCCGCCAATAAAGGCAAAAGCAATTCCGGCTAATACGTACACATTCGTTTCGCTTGTAATTTGTGCATGCAGTTCATATTCCTCCGGTGCTTTGAAGCGAGCTGTCCCCCAAAAATCTTTCACAATTTCATTGAATACAGGTGTTTTTTGAAAGAAATCAATATCACAAATCGTCAGCTTTGATTGCTCAAAATTATATAAGATACTACCGTCATAAAAATCAACCATGACATATCCTAATGACTCCACATAGGTTGCAAACTCTAAAATTTGTGTTAATATGTTAAGTCTCTCCGTCACTGCTAATTGTCTTAACTTAACAAAAGGTGAGTTTGGTGCATGGTGCTTTTCAAACGGTGTAAAGTCCCAATGATTGTGCATGCACTCCCCACCAATCCAATGAAACCTTAAACAAAATCCATTTTGCATTGGAATGGAATTAATATATGGAACTAGTAAAGGATGTTGAATTTGTTCATATACTTCCTTTGCTTTCATTAATCGTTGGATTGCGTCCTCTATATTACCTTTATACTCTAAATTGCGCGCACCAGCATACTTCAAAAAGTAGCGTTGTCCATTTTCAATAATACCAAAGCTAATATTTCCTGAATCTTGCTGATCAAAAACAGTAAACACTTCTACATCCTTTAGCCAATCAAAATTATGATCCTCAGCCAATGTTATAGGGTATTGATTTTTTCCAATTTTAATATTTATCATGCATTGCTCCTAGCTTTGAGCAAACGTAGTTTATAGAGGTATGATACGCATACTCAAATTATTTTTACCTCATATTTTGTTTTCTTCTGTTTGTTCATAAAACATCACTCCTTTCAAATAAAGGTTTTTATTACATTAAATAACTACCAAAATATTCTTACTTTCTATTATACATAATAACAATAATAGAAGGTGCCACATTATTTAATTACATATCATAAAATAAAGATTATAAGAAATATATTCTATACCGTATTTAGTTAACATAATAATTTTATAGTTTATTTTTGTCTATATATTCTAGATGTCTTCTTCCCCAACCAAACATACGATAAAATTTTTAAAATAAAAGCCCTTATTACGGTAACTTTTTGTTGCTAATTTAGAAACTGCTGAAGCAATACAGGATCGTCTTTTAAAAGTTCTGCTAAAAACATAAGTTGCGGAAAAGGTTGTAAGATTAACTCTTTATTCATTTTTTCTTTCAATATGGCTATTCCACCTTGCTTAATATAATCATTTAGTTTTATTTCCTTACTACAAATTAGCTTAATATCACTTACTGAAAGTAATAATAATCCATTCGTTTCAGAAGAGGGATTGGGTTCATTTTTTGAATGCGCCATGTACATAATAGATAAAGTTTCATGTGGACTATCAATAATTAATATTGGATTGATTTCATTTTCTACTTTTATTTTCTTTGATTGTGCACTCCAATTCTCTTTGTAATATATACTTGGCGAACTCAAAATGGTAATATCGATAGCAGCTTCTTCTTTCACCTCTCTTTTAGCAGTTTCTACTGCTGTTTCATCGGCTTCTTTATGTCCCCCCAGCCTTACTACACCTAATGTATCCCCTTTACTCGTTGGACCAACTTGAAAAACAAATAAATTTTTATATATTACATACGCACCAGATGTTCTTACACTTTTATCTATATGTATCAATATTCTCCCTCCTAAAAAATCTTTGAATAAAATAGTTTACTATAATTTTATTATGTATTTAAATTATCTTCAATCCACCACACAGCATCAAGTAGGTTTTGCGCTATATAATCAGGTACCGCTTCTTCCCACAAATTTCTATACTTTGTTAATGAACTTTCTCCCCATCCTGTTCGTACTAAAATCTTTTTCATAATACTGCTTTCATTTTTTCCTCCTTTAAGTTTTAAAATACCTCTAAAAAGTAGGATTCATCTAAAAATTACAGAATTCTATACATAACAAATATTGGACGGATGATTTTCAAATTCCTCTATAATAAAGGTGGTTCAAACAGTTGTGAAATTTATACTAGAACGCAAGCTTACCGTAAAGACAACTTTTTCTAAAGAATACAAGATTTTTATTTTTGGTTTACTCATTTCACGAATCGGGGATTCACTGTATACTTTTGCACTTCCTTGGATTGCCTATCAATTAACCGGTTCAGCTGTAATTATGAGTTCTTTATTTGCTATTAATGTATTGCCTATTGTTTTATTTGGCCCTTTAGTTGGTGTAATAATTGATCGATACGATCGAAAAAAGTTACTTTGGATAGCGGATATTGCCAATATTATTTTAGTAAGTCTTGTACCAATTCTATACGCATTACATCTATTAGAAATCTGGCATTTATACGTAATTACTTTTATCTTAGCAGTTATGTCTATGCTTTTTGATGTAACAACTGTTACAGTCATTCCACATATTGCAGGTGCATCATTGACGAAGGCTAATTCTTTCTATCAAATGGTCAATCAATCGGCTAGTTTGTTTGGTCCAATGATAGCTGGGATTTTCATATCTTTTATTGGAGGCTTTCAAGTGCTTTGGATCAATGTTCTTTCATTTATTGCAACATTAGTTGCTGTGATATTATTACCGTCTATGAAAACCGTAAACAAGAAATGCGAAGATAAAAATGCACTTCAAAATGTACTAGCTGATTTGGTTAATGGATTTAAATGGCTCCAAAATGACCGCTTAAATTTAGCTTTATCTTTTCAAGCTATGATTGGAAACTTTGGAGCAAGTGCGGTTTTAGGTGTGTTCATGTATTATTTACTATCCACATTGCAACTTACGCCGGAACAAAGTGGCTTTAATTATTCACTAATTGGAATAGGAGGGCTTTTAGGAAGCTTGATTGCAGTTCCTTTAGAAAAAAGATTGCAGCGCGGCATTCTAATTCCTCTACTCCTATTTGTTGGAGCAATTGGCTTAACTTTTGCGCTTTGGAGTACATATTGGCTTGCTCCCGGTATTGCTTTCGGTATTGCAATGACTTGCAATATTGCATGGAATACAATTGTAGCCACAATTCGCCAGGAAACCGTTCCATCACATATGCAAGGAAGAGTTTTAGGATTTTCGCGAGTACTTACACGATTAGCTATGCCACTCGGGGCATTAGTAGGAGGTATTATTTCAGCCTATAATCCAGTACTTGTATTTGCTTTAGCTGCTTTCACGAAGCTACTTGAAGTTGTTATTGCGTTTTATAGTCCGATAAGAAAACTATGATGAAAGGAAGTTATATGAATGTATGATTAGTTAATTGAAATCGAAGAACAAAAATATCCATTACCTCCTATAAATGAAGATTTTTATATAGAAAAGGCACCTCTTGTATCTTCAAATACTTCTCTCAGGCCAATTTGCCAACTTTTCAGTGGCATGGATGTCATACTTGAAGAGGACGTTTATACGTCCTTTCCCATTCCAAATGACGTTACTTTAAATATAGTTAAAAATGAATTACATGAAATTTTCATGATAGGTTTAAAGGAAGAATCAAAACAAACTTTAAAAGAACTTCTAACAAACGGTATATATCCTGTAGTGCCTGATTTATACCGAAGCCATTCTTTTAATAGAATTGTCGGTAGAAGAACATTAAAATATTATTCTGTAGCATTTGATTGTATTGATCCGATGTTCTTAATAGAAACGCAAGAAATAGCATATTTCCTCAAACATTCATTCTTTGAAAAAGAGGATTGTATTTCTTTAGTACCAACAGGTTGGTTTTTAGAAGATTCATTAAAGGAACCCATTAAAATCCGATCATATTGTAATTTTGCAAATAAAATTGTGCTAGTAGTTGATGAATCGAATCAAGAAGTATTTTCTCTTCATATTTACGGATAAGTTGATAAAGGGGTCGCGTCAGGAAAATACAAATTTACAACGATAAGGAAATTTCAAATTAAAAAGCTCAACTTCTCTACAAATCAAAATAGAGAAATTGAGCTTTTCAGTTACTTCATTCATTTATTTATTGAATTCATTAACTGGAAGAAGTATTCAGGTTTATGAGTCTTATTTAGGTTATACCATGAATGTAATGCATCTGGTGTAAATACATCTATTTTTTTCAGTACCTCCACTGCAAATTCCAGAGGAGCTATCCCTGATGCAGTAACTAAATTTGCATCAGATACCACAGATCCCAACTCATAGAACTTTTCTCCTCTATAGTTAGGACATACCATTTTAGTATATTCTAAGTTATTACTTGTATGCTTTCTAGTATCTAAGTATCCCATATTTGCTAGGCCCTCAGTTGCACCACAAATTGCAGCAACAATAGTACCAAGTTTTAAAGCTTGGCCAATTCTTTCCAAGATGGGTTGATGAATTTCTTCACTCCAAGTAGTCCCTCCTGGTAAAATTAAAAGATCTTTACTCTCAAGAGTACATTCATCAAGGGAAATATCTGGTTTTATGCTCAGTCCTCCCATAGTAGTAATCATCTCTTCATTAACTCCTACTGTAATTACTTTTAAAGGTGCTAAATCTTTTTTGAAATATCTTCCTGAGTTTAATTCAGCAATTAAATATCCATATTCCCAGTCCGACATTGTATTAAATACATATAGAAAAGCTTTTTTTGTTTGCATCCAATAACACTCCAATCACAATTTATATAGCTATTATAATATAACTTCCCTGACAGTTAACGTCAGGGAAGTTATCATACTTGATGAAATTTTATTAATTCCGACAGAACTTCAATAAGTCTTTGCTTAAGACTTATTGGCTCAATAACTTTAATAGATTTATTGTACGGTAAAAGTAAATAAGGTACATAAGTATGTATCATATCTTTTTCAAGAAGAAAAACTGCTTGATTTGAAGTCCGTTCTTGTAAATAATGTCCTAAAAACCAATGTTGGCAAATATCAGCCAATACACTTTTATCCCCATTAATAACCAAAAAAATAATCTCTTCCTTATCTTCTATAGTTGGAAGAAGACCTTTTATAAAAAAGTCACGTGCTGAAAAATTTTCTGGTCGTTTAAACTTATTTTCTGATAGCATTAGACTTTCAATTCGATCTACTCTAAAATTACGGATATCATTCCTAAGATGACAAAATCCAATCACATACCACTTATTATTCCAATAGATAATTTTGTACGGATCAACCATTCTATGATTTAATTGTTTTTCTCCACTTTTATGGTAAATAATTTTTACTGAGTACCCGTCAGCTACAGCCTGCTCCAACTCCTTCAAAAAAGGTTCCATAGATAGTGAACTTAATCGACTTATTACTTCAAGACTAGCTAAATGTTGGTTTATCTTTGTTTCCTGCTCTTGATTTGAGTATTTACTTAGTTTTGAAATGGCCCTATTTAGTGCTTCACCTCCATAATATCCCGCTTCTTCTGCAAAAACAGCGGCGTGAAATAGTGCAGTTTGCTCCTCAAAATCAAAAAAAAGAGGAGCCTCAATAAAATTGTTCAATAAAGTGTATCCACCGTTATGCCCTGGTTCTGAAATGATAGGTACGCCACTTGTTGAAATTGTATCAATATAACGATACACAGTCCTTATATTCATCTCTAACTTTTCTGAAATTTGTTTTGCAGTAATTTTTTCACCCGAACGAAGCATCCATAGAATTGCTAACATATTGTCAATTTTAGGCATATTACTCCACCTCTATATGAAATTTATTTTCTATTATATATTTCCTATTTTTAGTATAACTCATCAACTGTCCCTTTCCGATAGCTTTCTATATAATGAGAACCTAGACACATTTGTAATTTCGCAAATTTGATTTACAGTCATATCTCCCTCTTTATAAAGCTTTACTGCATAATTCATTCCTGCATGATTTTTATGGTACTTCTTAAACCGACCTTTACACTTTCCTTCTTTCTTAGCCAATTCAATTCCTTCACACTGTCGCATATGGATAAGATCACGTTCTAATTGGTTTACACCCGCCATAACCGTAATATTGCACCATATTTCACCTTTAGCTGGGAACATATTAATTTGCTAGGAGAATATCATTTTAATTCGGAGAAAGTGATCTCATTAGATTCTTTAAGACCACTGAAACTTTCTTAACGTTATTAATAACGGGAGAATCGTCAGGAAAATAGGCTAAGTATTGTAAATCCGCATTTCCGTGACGGTACACCATAAAGAAAAAAGGCATATAATTAATGCCTTTTTTCTTTATCAACATTTAACTGGATAACAAACTTCTGTAACCCACTTATTAGGATCCGATTCCATCGCTGGGCTCACATGATAAATATTAAACATCGGGCCTGCTAATTCGTAACCTTCTGTCTCAATCCATTTTGCCGCAGCTTCATTGACAGCTGTCATTTGTTCATAACTTCCATTAACCGTTATGGAAGCTACATTAGTTGATTCAATATTTTTAAATGTAACGTCTTTTGTATTTTCGTGCTTCCCTAAAATACTTAGCTGTATTTCTACATCTACATCATTTTCTTTGTATTCACGATCATGGAAAACCGCAATACTATAACTCGGATGGGCAATACTAATATTTTTCATTTGTATTTCTTGCATTAATATACCCCATAAATCCCCTTCACGATTATAAGATGGAATAATCTTTCTAACACTAGCTACATTTCTTTCTGGAATTTCTTTTATTGAAACATGGTAGTTCATCTCAACTGCATCCTCTCTCATCGATTTCATTGAGGCTTCAAGAAGACGTAATTGTTTTTGGAGGCCATCCATATCATCCTTTATTTGAGCACTACGATTTTCAAATTGTGATTTTATTACTTCCATATTTTCACTTGCAACTATTTCTTTAATAGTAGCAATATTAAACCCCATATCTTTTAATGTTTGAATTTGATTTACTTTCTTTAATTGGGCTGCTGAATAATATCGATATCCACTTTGTTCATCAACTTTTACTGGCTGTAACAATTCCACTTTATCGTAGTGTCTCAACATACGAATACTAATGGAAGATAGTTTTGAAAAATCACCTATTTTAAACATATTTTCCTCCCATAAATTACATCTACTTCCAAGCTCAACTTTATCTTAAACAATGACATCGTGTGAGAGTCAACTGTTTATAACACTTAAATTATATATCTTTAATTATTTCCCCTTATACTCTCTTCCGTCTTAAGGCTATAAAGATTAATATTAATCCGTTCACAGCTAATAAAATTACTATAATACTAGTAAGTAAAGCTATATCTGCCGCAAATATTTTAATCGTATGCCATGGTGAGCTTGTACTATAAGTAAGAAGCGGGATGAAAATAATAGATAATAGTAGGAATAGATTCCCTATAAATAACCAAGTTAGACTTTTAACAGTTTTCTTATGTTTATATTTTTTAATTAACATAATTGATATACTGAAAAGCGCGAATATAACTATAGACATAACAATTTGTATAAATGGTATGTTTTTAGGGATATCAACCGGTTCTTCCGCATTCAAAATACTAATAACCCCATTTTTCAATACCGATAGTGCTGGTTCTTCTAATACATGATTTTTATTCGTTAAAATCACACCACTCCAGCCACTATTATTTAAAGTAAACATTTCTGCACGAGCATCGGGAGTTGATCCTGAATGCCAAATCATCTTTTCACCATCATTTATATTTGTTGTTCTTAACCCAAAACCATAACTTTTTTCTGAATTAATTTTATAAAGTGATGATAGATAAAGATCAATGTTTTCTTTCTTTAAAAATTGAGTGTGCTCTTTACGATTCAAAAACATAAGAAATTGAATCATATCTTCTAAACTTGCAGTAATATAACCATACGGTGCCCCAGCATTGTCATAGGACACTATACTTTTTCTTGGTATGCCAAACCAAGACTGATAACCTGTTAAATAACCCTTTTCATATGCAGTTTCTTTACTTGCTGCCGCGCCATTCATATTTAATGGCTGAAAAATATGTTTTTCCATATATGATGAATATGTTTCATTTGTGACTCCTTCAATAAGTGCACCTAATACAATATAATTCGCATTACTATATTGATATTTTTCACCTGGTGGAGCAGTTAATTTTACATTTGAAAGTTTCATTACATTTTCTTTTAATGCTGTAGAATTTTTGGATTGCTTATCTGATAATGCTAAGCCCTCATATGTACTGATTCCGCTTGTATGAGTTAGTAGATGTTGAATTGTTATATTTGAGGATATTTGTGAATCTTTTAGTTTAAACCAGGGAAGGTATCGTTGAACTGGATCCTCTAATTTTAATTTTTTATCTTGTATTAATTTTACTATAGCTAAAGCTGTTAAAGATTTACTTATTGAGCCGATTGCAAATGGGGTTTTACTAGTTATCTTTTTTTCAGATTCTCCAGTAATTCCAATCGTTTTTGTGAAAAATACATCTTTTTTATGTACAATTGCAACAGAAGCTCCTGGAATGTTCTGCTCTTTTATAAATTTTTCAATATACTTATCCAATGCAATTTTAATATTTTGCTGAGCGTAAACTTTTGGATCTGTAATACATAACATTAATACATTACAAAGTATATAAATTAGAGACATTTTATAGATTGTATTCTTCATTATGCTTTTGAGAGCTTTCTTTTTTTATAACTTACTAAACTAATAAAGACTACTACAGAGAGCATAAAACTAATCATTATTAATAATGAATTCCACCATTGATTTTCTGAAATACGATATAAAAGATTATACTGAAATGTAGTTTTACTATTTGTTGGATTTAATAATCTAGTTAAAAATATTGTAAATGTAGTTTGCGAGATGAGGTAAGTAATAACTGCGATGAATATGCCGCGTAAGATAGATTTGTTTAATTTCCCCTTTTCATTTTTCAATTGCTTCCTTTTAACTTGTAAATCAATCTCATTTATTTCTAAATAGTCTTGAACAAATAATTGAGGTGTACCTAAATCACCTATACTATCTTCACCATGTTCACGACATTCTTGAATATGTTCTAATATTTGTTGCTTAATATTTTCCCTTTCTTCTAAACTAATATCGTATTGCTTTAATTCCTTAAGTACGTCTGTTAAAAATTGTTTTTCTTTACCTAGTAATCTATTCCTCATTTCAGAAGGTCTCCTTTCAAACCGCTTTTTAGTAATGTTTGAATATCCGATTGCAATTCTAACCACTCATTTATTTTATTCTCAAGACGTATTTTCCCGTTTTCATTAATTTCATAATAAATCCTAACTTTACCACTGTCTGTTACTACTTGATAAGTATTAACCCACTCTTGATTTTTCAACTTAGTTAAAATAGGGTAAATACTTCCTACTCCTTTCAATTTTAAATTGTTTACTTCAAGTTCTTTCATAATCTCATAACCATAACTTTTCTTTTTCGACAAAATAGATAATACACACATTTCTAAATGACCTTTAATTAAACTTGTTCTATCCATAGGATAAATTTAACAGAAATATATACTTCATTCAAGTATATATTTCTGTTAAATCTAAAAAAACAGACAAAACAACAAAGTTATTAAATAAGCAAGAACATCACTAATGAACTGTTTTCACCCTTAATAATCACTTTTATAATATAATAATTACATAATATATCAACTGTTCATACCTTTTATTTCTTATATCTCCTCCTATCATCTTAGTTAAAATATAGTATACAGGACATAAAAATACTAAAAGATCCAATTTCTTAATTTTCACATTAAGAAATTGGATCTTCTTTCATTACTTTGTAATACTCATACTGCGTTATTATGAACATTATAAAGAATATACGTTTTATATTAGTTATGTTAATAACACATAAATTAATAAAACTTTACTGATTACTCTCAAGACATTCATAAACCGCCATCATATGTCGTTTATCCAATTCGCGAATACGATTAAAAATTGGTATTTGCGCAACAGCTTCTGTTAATAAGCTTTCATCCACAACATCATTAACTTTTCCAGTTAACCATGTTTGTACATCCACATCCTCAACTACTTCTTTTAGTCCTTCGTCATTAATACCAGTTGCATTACAAGTTACACATGGGATTGTTAGTTTAAACACACCATCATGTAGATTATCTTCCGTTATAACTTTCTTTCCTTTACAAAATGGACATGGGTTAGCTTTTTTAATTTTATTAATTTGGGTAACTAACTTTTTGTATCCAAACGCTTCGTATACATACGTAAGTTTTTTATATTTACCATTTGTGAAATACTTATCTATAATGTTTTCTCTCGTTTCATATACATTAGGGAAATCACAAACAGTTACTTGATTATTAACACTAATGGATTCAATATTTCCTTTTATTTCATCCCAGAATGGTAAGACATTTTGTAACACCATTTCATAGTTTGAAAAGCTCGCCTGTTCTAATTCAAACATTTTCAGTGCAACTTGTGTTTTTCTTGGCAATGACGAAACATCTTCTGTCAATTTCATATCGCCACCAACAATAGATTTCAATTTATGAAGTGCAGGTAAATCACCGACTATTTTCAACACTTCATCAATTGGTTGATTGATAATTTCACGAATATCGAAGTTAGCAAATTTAAGCAGTTTTTGATGATTTAATACCGTTCCCTCACAAATTGGACATGTCATCATTTCTTTAGAAGTCTTAATTTCCTCTTTAATAGCCGCTTTTGAAATAACAATATATCCACCAATAATTGTATTAAATCCTACCCATGTTCTGCGTGTCTTTCCTTTTTTATCATAAAATGATTTTTCAAAATATCCGTACCAAAACGTATGCTTTTCTTCTTCTGACATATCATTATAGCTCTTTGATAAATCGTGACCAAGCTCATTTTTAATTTCTTCAAATAAAAATTCTATTTTTTCATATTGATAAAATTTTAATACTTTCATGATTTCCGGATCAAATAAACCATCCCAAAATGGAACGTTTTTATCTTGAATTGTAATCTCTTTATCGAAAACTTCAATTTGAAGACGTCCAGAACAAGATGGACAGTGATTGTCCTGTGAATAGAAATCAAAACTTCTCGTATCTTTATTAGTTGGATGAGCAGCTACCATATGATTAATTAGTCCACCAATTTCATATAAGAAACTATATTGACTATATAAATGTCTTTCAAGATCAATGGCAACAACAGGCGCAATTGTATCAGATTCATATTCACCATAAATTAAACGGGCCATTGATGATAAACTTTTTAAAATACCACCCTTATAAATGTTTTCGGCATTTTTAAAATAGTTAATATGATTTTCTTCTACATAGTGAACGCCTTCTTTATGCTTAAGTGCTGAAGAAATATGTATTTGCTCAGCATTATTCACACTACTTTTTTGACGATAATAATCTTCATGACTTACTACATCAAGATGATTTATAGCTTCAAGCTTTCTTTTCCCGAAATCTACAATATAATCAGAGCTTTCTAACATGTAACTATTATGTTCAATCATAATGATAGAGACTGATTCATCTTGCAATATTCCTCTAACACTATCTATAAATTGATTTAAAATATTTTGTGATAAACCTTTTGAAGGCTCATCAAAAATAAATAATGTATGTGGATTTCTTGTGTTTGCAAATAACTCCGAAACTAAATGAACACATTGAAACTCACCTGTTGATAATGTTTGTGTTTTTCGTTCTAACGTTAAATAACCAAGTCCTAATTTAATTAGTAGACTCAAGCGTTTATACGCAATATCTTCATTCGGAAGTTCATCTATTATATCCTCAATCGAACGCTCAAAAATATCATCAATTTCTTCGCTATACTTTGTTAGTTTCTTTTTAATATCTAAAAAAGTGGCTACAGTTGATCGACTTGTAATGGATTGATTTCGATCTTGTCCTACCATAACTAATTTATCTTTTGGATATCGTTTCATGAAATCTGTAGCTAAACATTCATTGACAAGTGTAGATTTCCCGCATCCAGATTCTCCTGTAACCGTTACAAGCCTATTTTTAGGGATTTGAAACTCCGCCATTTGGATATTACGGCAATATAATTCTTGGAATGTATAATATTCTGTTGGTACTTCTTTCTTTAGATCCGACAGTATTGGTTTTGGTCTTGGTGATTCTTTCACAATTTGTCCACCATATTTTCCACTACCAGGTCCAAAGAACAATTGCTCATCTGTTGTATCCAGTACTGTATCTGAATGATCGATGAGCCAAATTTGATTTTTACACCCTAACTGCTTAATCTCTTCTAATATTTGTAATAATGTTTCATGATCAAGTCCAACTGAAATCTCATCAATAATAATTACAGCATTTTCACTTACTGCCATGAATTCAGCCAAATATAGTCTTGTTAACTCTCCACCTGACAACGTACCCATAATTCGATTTAAAGTTAAATAACCAATGTTCATATTAATTATATTTTGCAATATATGTTGCTTCGCTTCACTAATATTTAACTCTTCCGCTAACGAAAGAATAGACTCAACACTTAAATCATTTATATTTGAAATTGTATGTGGTTTAGCAAATAAATCTATAGTATGTTGTTCGATTTCTTCACTATAACGTTTTCCTTTACATTTTTTACACTCAATATTTTTAGTAGTACCTCGACCTTTACAGCCAGTACACCAGCCTAACTGGTTATTGAATGAAAAAACCTCAGGTGAAAGATGAAATACATCAGCAAGTTTTTCACGTACCTCTGTGAAAACACCAGTATGTGTACCAATTGTTGAACGTGGATTTGAAGAAATCGATGATTTTCCTAGAAAAAGAACTAAAGGCATATCTTCCATCTTAATAGCACTAAAATTCGTTTCCATAATGTTAGGAAATAAATATTGATATTCAGCCTTTGGCAATAAAGAAACTAATCGTTTTTTTGATTCTTCGCCAATCGTTTGACAAAAAGTTGTTTTACCTGATCCTGATAAACCAGCGATTCCAAACGACTTATTAAATGGAATCGCTGTATCTAATTTATTTATGTTATTAGCAATTAATTGATTTACTTTCATATTAACCTCTATTCTTATTTTTCATTAAAATCATTTTTACAGTGTAATAATTACATAATTAATATAACCTTTTATAAAATTACCCTCTCACTTCAAGGGTTTTATCCTTATATGTTTCAAACCATTGTTGCCATTCATCTTTAGAAAATTCTTTTTCTTTTCCTTCTAGTACGGAGGAAAAAAGATTTAAGCAAATATGCCAACCAGCTATATCTTTCGGAGTATGATCAGTTAATTCATGAATGTACTCTTTAAGAAGGAAAAGAGTACCATTTTTTTCTTTATGTATTTCAAATCGGACACGATCTTTATCCCAGGTAAATTCAAGTACTGAGTTTACTTGACACTCTAAAATATCAATATTTATAAATGAACCGTCCATCATATCGAACTTTATAATCCCACCCGTTTTAAGGCTTTCAATTTGTAAATTAGACATCCATTTTTTTAGCTTACTGTTTTCTGTTAAAACAGACCAAACTTCTTCTATCGAATATGAAAAATAGCGCTCAAATTGTACTACATATTCATTACCTAGTTTATCTATTACTGCTAACATTATTAATTAACCTCCTTTTCGCCCAAAAGAACGAATGTACGTTCTATATTTTATTTTACATGATTTCAATTAAAAAATAAATCACTATTACATCCCATTAATTTAAGAGGTTTTTGTTAGCTCCAAAATGGATTGACTTATTATATATGAGAGCTCTAATCTAGTTGACCATGCTTTTATCGGATCAACAATATTATCTTGGTTAAGCTTGTTCACGTATTTTAAACCTTCTACTGTAATATAACTAATATTAAAATCTGTAAAAGTATTTATAATCATTGGCCATTCTCCATCAGTCATTCTGCATTTAGAATATTTTATTATGTAATCAATTGCTCGTTTTGATAACGCACATGAACCAGCTGTAATATCTACTTGTTTCTCTAATTGTAATGACATAATTTTATTTGATACTGATTCTGTAACTTGCCATTCTTCAGGATGTGTCTGAAAAGCTTTCTCCGTTCTGCCAATGATTAAGTAATCTACATCCACTATATTATGAATGAACGAATTAAGCTCAGCTGGATATTCTTTAATCCAAGTTAGCAAACGATCAAAGTCACAATAGTGATAGTAATCATAGTTACTAACAAACTTCAGAGAATCCCTACGTGCATTCCCTACCCCTAATTTTTCTACTATATTTATATGGAAGTTACATTCCTCTAATTCTTTTACAATCTCTTTTGGTGTTACATTACTAATTGTTATATATTTTTTATCATAATTTAAATTTAACAATTCCTCTTTTAGTTCTTTTATTGTAGATAATAAGCTCCCTGTTGGATCATGAGTAATGCATGTTAATGCCACTTGTTTTATAGGTTGCATAGTATATTTATCCCCTTTGCAAAATAAAAAGCAGAAAGAATACTTTCTGCCCATTTTATAATAAGTACTATATTTCTTACGCTCAATTTAACTCATATCATGTAGCTTTAAGAAATTCTACTTATATTGTGTCCTCACCTTCATCGAACATAGAATTACAGCATATAAAAAAGCGCAGTGACTCATGAAATTATTGAACTAAATCTACTTCCTTGAAAAACTTATCGTTTAATCGCATCAACAATTAAAGATGGGAAGCCAATCTTATCTCCTTTATTTCTAGAATCATACCTTTTCGAACGGAAAATAACACCGTCGTTAGCATCCCATTCGTTGTAATAAAACTCACCATTTTCATCACAATATTCAAGTAGAACTACCTCAAATCCAGCAGTTTCAAACATTTTCGTTAATGTTTTATAATTATGAACGATTTTATGACTTGCTGCTGGATGATCTTTCGGACCAGGTCCGCCTATTTGAACTATATTTTGGTATGCTTCGTCTCGGAAAAATGCATCAGGAACACCGCACCGAATGTGCCCTGCTGGCTTTAAAAATTCATAACAAATTTCTGCTGCCCTTACACCCTCTTCAAATGTAAGGTGTTCCCATACATGCTCAGCTAAAATAGCTGAAATAGAGTTGTATTCAAATCTTTCTTCCCACGTAGTTTCATCTAGTAAATTAAGTTCATCTTCTTGCGTTTCTATCCAACCTGGATTATTGTTAAACATTCCAGCTCCGACTACTACTTTAATTGCTTCTTGTTTCATTGCCATCACTTTTACCCCGTAAACATTTTAATTATTAATATATTCTATGTTTACTATTATTCTACCTTCTACAATAAGTTAAGAATAAATAGTGATTGTTTTAACAAAAAATGAGTTCCGGACAATATCAAACTCACTCTCTAAAAATCCTTTCATGCAATGATCTAACTAACTTAATGGAATCATTTCATGATACATACTATTTTTGTATCTTTCTAAATTTGCGAGCTAAAGTGAGTACGGTACCTGCAATAACCATCCATATGCCCATTGTTGCACTGTTAGTTGTACTGGCACCCGTGTTTGGAAGCTCTTTATATGTAGACTCTTTTTTATCGGAATTACTGTTGTTCGGGATATTACCGTTATTATTGTTATTAGTAAGGCCTTTAGCTTTGCTAGTGTCTTTATCCTTCACTAATACTTTTTGTATTGTATGTACCTCATTACCTACAGAATCTGCGACACTATATATTATTTCAAAAGTACCAGCTTTAGTGGTATCTCCAATACCTTCATATGTTACTTTAGAAGTAAGATCACCGTCTTCTTTATCAGTAGCTGATACACCTACCATTGGATTGAATTGATCTCCTTCAGTAATTGTAGTTGTAGCAGGTACTTTTAGTATTGGTAATTCATTTTCAACTTCTTCTCTAACTTTGACCGTTACAGTTTGTTTCGCAGTTACTTCATGACCTTTAGAATCTGTAGCTGTATACGTTAAAACGTAAGTACCGGATTTAGTTGTATCTACTTTACCATCAACTTTTACTTTAGAAGTAAGATCGCCGTCTTCTTTATCAATAGCTTTTACTTTCGCAATTGGATCAAATGAATCCCCTACATGAATTGTCGTTGCAGCAGGCACTATTAAGGTAGGATTTAAATCTGGTGTTTCTCCATTTCCATCTACAATTACCGTCTGCGTAGCCGTTGCATTCCCCCCTTGAGAGTCAACGACCGAGTAGTCCACAATGTATGTACCTGGTTTAGAAGTATTTACATCGCCTTTATGTTTTACTTTATTTGTTAAATCACCATCTTCTTTATCAACAGCTTTTACATTACTCATCGGGTCAAATGTATCACCTACACGCAGTGTAATTGTAAACGGTACAGTTAACTCTGGTACTTCGTTTTCTTTCACTGTCCCTTTAATTTTCGCTGCATCAAAAGCTTTTTGGACCGCTTGAACCTCAATTGAGTTCGCCCCATATTTATTTGTTGCAACTTTAAGACACGCTAATCTTAATTCAGAGAAATCAGATGTCATGTTTAATTCATCAGTATTTGTATAATAGAAAATATCAAACATTTTATCTTCACCAATGCCATTTACAGCTACACCGTTATGAGTTCCACCTTGTGCAATTAAATACGCGACTTTATTAATAATACTTGAGTTGAAATGGACGCCCTCATTATCTTCTCCGTCTAAATCACTGTATTTGCTATAATCATCTGGATACGGTACTCCATCAAAAAATTTGACTGAAGGTGGATTTTTCATATTACGGAGAACTGATCCGCTTTGTTCTCCTATTGTCCAGTTAAATTCCCCATTATTTATATATTTCTCAATAGCCGTTCCCATAATATCAGATAATGCCTCATTAATTGCCCCAGATTCCCCGAAAAATTCAAGATTAGATTCGCTAGTTGTAACCGCATGTGTAAATTCATGACCCGCTATGTCAAACGCTCTAACCATTGGATCACCATATATAAGCATACTAACATTGTTAATATTAGCACTAAATGCATTTGCCCAATTTTTAGGATCATTTGTTTCTCCAGAATCCCATGCATGCACAACTGAAACTACTTTTTTCCCCTTATTATCAAAACTATTACGCTTATATTTTTCTTTATAAAAATCATATACGTTTGTTGCTAAGAAATGAGCACTTACCGCTTTTGGATCATTAAATGTTGTTGATGTGCTAGTTGCTAATATACCAGGATAATATTTATCTTCAAAAGTAATATCTCTATAATTCACATCGTACGTCTCAATTCCTTGCCCCCTTGTATAATCAGCAAGCGCATATTTCCCGTTACTTTGTTCGGAAATACCGAATGTACGAGTTATACTTAAATCATCTTTTCCAGTTCCGGTTAATGATTTAAAATTGCTTTTTTTACTCTCCTGAATAGCTTCAACATGCTCTTCACTTACTTTTAAATCTGACTCTTGCACCATATTTTTCAACATATCACCATTATGAGCATTTACTAAATAAGTTCCAGATACATATTTTGGTGTTGCAGCAGCAAATGTAACTTGATATGCATTGCTAGCCTGCCCATTATTTTCATTAACAAAAATAATTTCCTTAACTTCTGGCTCAGAAATAAAGCTAATATCATTTCCGTACTTCGTATAAATATATTGCTTCGCTTCTTCTTTTGATAATTTTTTTACATTCTTTAAATTTTCTTGAGTTAAATTTTGCGCACTTTCTCCTGAAACACTTTTAATAATACCTTTTTTATCCACATGAGCAGTCAATTGGTGTCCATATACTTCTTTACCTTCATATATTTGTTGCATCCGCACGAGTGTAGTCCCATCATAAGAACCACGTTTTTGAACAACTTCGTAATCTACCCCTTCGTCTCCACTCACTTGTTTTGGAGACAAAGAATGCTCCGTCTTTTCCATAAGTGCATCTTTCACTACGTTCTCAGGCGACTTTTGTGATGGGTGTGTAAGTTCACCTGTACGGAACGATTCCTCTTGAATTTCAATTTGCATTTGATTCTTTTCCTCTGCATAACCTACTCCACATGGTTTTACAGTTGTTAAGGCTAACCCTGTCGTTATGGCAACTATAGCTATTTCTTTTTTATTTTTCATATTATTTTCCTCATATAATTTCTTAAACTATGAAACTGCTTAAATGTATTCCTATCAAAAATAGAAAAACAAAAATTACAGCACATTACGCAAAAGCGTATTATAAAAAGATGACTTCTGTAAACAACAAAAGTCATCCCTTCAACATGTAAAATCCCTAATATATTATTAATGCATAATTTCTATATAAAAAGAAAAAACATTCTTTAACGAGCATTTTGCATTACTTTTATTAGGTCATTTATATTTTCGACTTTCTGCTGAAACTGATCAAATCTACTATGTAGCAATGAAGGATTTTTATTTTCAGTTGAAATAACTAATTTTAATTCCTGTTCTAATTTATCATATGTATGAAAGAAATTATCAAATTCTACACTTACGAGTTCTTCATTTTCACGATAATATCTTTTTGCTTCTAAATAAGTCATATAGGATTTATTTAGAAATCCTAATGAAATTAAATATTTTGCAGTGTTTTCTTGATAAATAGCGATATCACATGCTATTTTAATATCAGAATACGTCTTTTGAACGAAAAAATGTAATTCAAAAATCTTAAACTTTAATCCAATATTCATTTCATCCCCTCCCATCCTATCTATTCTACATAAAAAAAGAATATTGTACAAAGTAAAATATCAATATAGTACAAAAATAAAAAGCGAAAGAATAACTCCTTCCGCTTTTTATAGCAATACATACATTTCATATTGTGCTAATGAATTCTTTTCAAATCCAGTTTTCTTTAAAAAACCTGCCATTAAATTGTTGTTTGGAAACCCAATTGATAAACTTGATACATTTAAGTTTTCTCTTGCTATTTGTAATAATTTTGATCCAATACCACGATTTCTATAGTCTTTGTCTACGAAAAGAAAACTAATTTTACCTTGTTCATTTAAACATATAGAACCCTTTAAATCATTATCGACATATACGCCGTAAAATGTATTATTTGTTTTTTTGATATAATCCATATCATTTTGCCAATTTATATGGAAGTGCAACCATTTCTGAATTTCAAGTTTAAACGATGAAAAATCTAATTGTTTTACTTCAATTCCCTTACACTCTTTATTTATTATTTTAGTCATATCTTTTAAATTATAATAAGATAGATCGTACACTTTTTCATAGCCTAATTTCGTATAAAAATGAATCGCTCGGTTATTGCCTACAATGACTTCAAGAAAAAGTTGCTTACACTCATTTTGAACCGCCTCTTCTTTATGTAGTTCAAATAACTTTTGACTCACACCAATACCACGGTAATTAGGATGAACTGCTAATGTTCCACAGCGCATTGTTTTTATGTTTTCGTAATCCTTTATCCCGCCAAGTATTACACCAACAGATTTGTTACCGTCTACGGCAAGAAAGGAATGTTTAAGTGAATTCCCTTCTGGTCCAAAAAACCTTTTTATAAAATCTTCTTTTGAAACTTCCATTTTAATAATGTAATCTGAAAATCCATCTTTAAATGCTTCATATACTAAATCTATACTTACTTCACTGCACCTTTTGTATTGAATCATATAAAATTATCCCCCACTTACTCGTGTTAAACTTAACATTCAAATACATAAAATATACTAGTTCCATCCTACTCAACATTCTTTAATTTTTATACCACTTAATTTGAAATGAACGGACACCTCCCCACATATCTATCACTATTAATTTGTTTTATAACAAATGGTGCAATATCCCCATTTTGTATTTTGATTCCTGGCATATCAACTAAACTCTCTTTTATATTTCCAATACCATTTCCCTCTATAACAAACGGTAATCTAACAATTGTCCAATCTACTTCACTACTTTGGATAATTTGTAATTCTTTATATTTATCTTGCATCATCTTTGATAAAAATACTTTAAACAAGTTAGCTCCTATTTTATTTACAATTCTCTTTTGATCTCCTGTAACATTTAAAGAACCTCCAGAAATTAGTATATATCTTTTTATTTCAAATTCTTTCATTGCTTCTAAAATATGCTTCGTTACTGTGCTAAAAATATAAGATTCATTTTTTGGTTGACCTACCGCATTAATTACAGCTCGACACCCTTTAAGTAATTTGCGTATTGAAGCAAAATCACGTGCATCTCCATTAATAATCTCTAAATTTTCATTTGTTATTTTGATATTATTAGAATTTCTTGTTAATATTTTTACTTGATATCCATTTTCTAACGCTTCGTTTACAAGGAATTTCCCGGCTTTTCCGTTTGCACCCAGAATAGCTATTTTATTTGTACTTTCCAATATTAACCCCTCTTACTATCTATTATTTACTACATTAATCTCATACACACGTAAAAAAGCAATTAAATGCTCACACGCTCGCTCACATGCTAACATTTTATAGATTTTTTGTTCCTCTTTCGTTTTATCATTTGCTTGATCTGAAGCAGCCTTTAAACATAGAAAAGGTTTTTTATTAATTTGGCATACATAAGCGAATGCTGCGACTTCTTGATCAACCGCCAATGCTCCATAAACAGTATGGAGTAAATATCTCATTTCCGAACTACGGATTCGTTGATCTCCAGATAAGAATGTACCGAAATGAATCGGATCATAAGATCGTATCTTTTTTATTCTTCTTACAAGTGACTTTGTTGTTTCAATAGGTGCTGTTCTACCATTATATAAATTAAAAACATCTTCCCCTGAACCAGCAGCAGTAACGTCGTGTTGTATTGCATTAAGGGCTACTACAATATGTCCATTTTTCACCTTATTTGATAGACTTCCGCATATTCCTGTCATAAATAACTCATCTGGCTGGAACTCACTAATTAATAATTGTACACAACTTGCACAACTTACTTTGCCAACTCCAGTTATAACGGAGATAACTTCCAAATTATTCATATAATGAAAATGAAATTCCCAAGCTGCTCTTTTTTCAATGCGTTCACTTGGATAATATTGATGCAAATACGTAAGTTCTGGTTCCCATGCGGCTACGATTGCAATACGTTTCATTACACGTTTCACTTCCCCTATTGTTATCATGTAAATACTTTATCAATACTCTCTCGTTCATAATCTGGAATCCACTCTTTATATTTCTCATATAAATTTCGTATTGTTTCTTTATTCTTCGCAATTACTTCACATCCTCTATCATCGTAAATAAACATGATAATATCTTTCGATACATTTATAAGAAATACATCTGGATAATAGATTTCTTTTTTGCGTCCAAAACGAGGATAAAGCCCCGGAAAATCTTCATGATTTGCAGCTTGAATAAGCGGTTGGTATTTAATATCTTCTGCAAGGCATTTTAACGAAAATTGATATGTACAATATAAATCAGTTTCTTCATCTTCAAATAGAAACGCTAACGTTTCTTGTTTTATTTGGAAATTTAAATCCCTCTTTTTAATAAATTTATTGTATACATTTATTTTCTGCGAATTTTTCATATTTTCCTTTTTAAATCGATAAACACTTGTTACAAAAAAGACTTTATCTTCTTTTGAAAATATATCTTCAAATAAGTGTTTATTATATATATAAAGTTGAAAGAAGTACTCCATATTTAAATCATCGGTTCTTTCGACATTTGGACATTTCCCTTTCCCAAAGTGAAAATGCAAATAATTTTCCCACTGAAAGTATATATGTGGTACTAATGTAACCCCAGGAAATGTTTGATTCATATATTCTTTTAATTCCATTCTTATACCCTTTCTACTTTATAATTTCTTTTAACTGCCAATATGCATCTTCTAGCCAAGGATGCAAAACTTTCAACTTATCTTTTCTATCCCACAAATATGAAATATATGCAAAAGCAGCATGTTCTAAAGATTTTTCTAATCCTTTTTTTACTTCTGCTAAATATGGTAGCGCTCCATTTTGATCCCATTCTATTTTATCAGCAACAAATAACACTAAATCCATTTTCGTTGCATGTTTACGTAGTGTAGTATGGCAACAAATTGCATTTAAAATTTCTTCATCATCCACTTTAAATATCTCTTTTGCAATTACTTTCGATAACTTTTGATGAATAATCATTGGGAATTCTCGTTCTTCTTGTAATATCTCTATTCCAAATTGCTCAGCAACTACAATCCGATCTTCATTCGGAAAAATTGCACTTATATCATGTAAATACCCTGCAATCGCTGCCTTTTCCCCATTTACATGATACATAACCGCAATTTTACGAGACTCATTTGCCACTCGAATTGAATGTTTATATGTAACTTCTTTATTGTATTTTAATAGAAAAGCATTTATATCATTTTCAATTTTTCCAGTTGGAGTAAATGAATATATATCCTTATATAACATCGTATGTCCCCTTCTTCCTAATTTTCAGTATAACGTTGTATTTAAATATCCTTTTTATTTGTATTCGTTAAGAATGTTTTAATCCCTTTTTTATACGTTACATGAAATTTTATATGGAATCATTGCTACAAAATACATAAATGTTTGATATTATAGTAATGTTAATGATTTGTAAGGAAAGGAACTACATAATGAATAAAAACATATTAATTATTGATGATGATAAAGAAATTGTAGAGTTGCTTGCTGTTTATTTACGAAATGAAGGCTATAACATTTATAAAGCATACGATGGCGATGAGGCATTGCAAATGATTTCTACATATGAAGTTGACCTTATGATTTTGGATATTATGATGCCAAAACGAAATGGATTAGAAGTTTGCCAAGAAGTTCGTGAGAATAATACTGTACCTATTCTTATGCTGAGTGCAAAAGCCGAAGATATGGATAAAATATTAGGTCTAATGACAGGTGCCGATGATTATATGATTAAACCATTCAATCCATTAGAATTAGTAGCTAGAGTGAAAGCTTTACTGCGAAGATCATCTTTCCAAAATGCAACGTCTCAAAAGAATGAAGATGGTATCATTCATATTCGTTCCGCTGAAATACACAAACATAATCATACAGTTAAAGTCAATGGAGAATATATTAAACTTACATCTATTGAATTTGATATTTTATATTTACTTGCGAGTAATACCGGAAGAGTATTTAGTTCCGAAGAAATTTTTGAACGTGTTTGGAATGAAGATGGTTATGGCTCAAATAAAACTGTAATGGTCCACATTAGTAATTTACGGGATAAACTTGAAACAGGAATGAATGGAGAGAAGTTTATTCATACTGTTTGGGGAGTAGGCTATAAAATTGAGAAATGAAGCATTTGATATATTAAAAGATATCCCAAAATGGAAGTTGATTTTTTGGTTCATGTTAGCCATCACCCTTACCCCTATTACTGAATTAATTATATATCGCCTCGTTACAAGTGTAATTGAAAGTTCACTTACATTAAGCGAACTTGGCAAAGAATTCATTAGAATTTTTGGTTATGAAAAATATAAAGGAATAAAGGAATCTCTTTGGATGATGATCGTCTCTTATTTATTTTTATTTTCGATTTTCTCATCCTACCTATACATTTTTTACCGTCATGAAAGAAAGCTTTACTATGAAGCTTGTATTAAAAAAATGATAGAAGAGATTCGTTATATTGCAAATGGAAACTTCAATCATAAAGTTTCTATCGTAAACCATAATTATTTGGAAGAGTTAGCAAGTGGGGTAAATCACATTGTTGAACAATTGAAAGTTTCGATTGATGAAGAAAGACAGGCGGAACAAGCAAAAAGTGAATTGATTACAAATGTATCGCATGATTTACGTACTCCTCTTACGTCTATAGTTGGATACGTAAATTTAATCCACCATGATAATTATAGAGATGAGGTGGAATTACGCCATTATATACAAGTCATTTACGATAAAGTAACCCGTCTTAACGCATTAATGAATGACCTGTTTGAATATACACGTGTTCAAAATAAAGAGTTAAGTTTATATTCTGTTCCCATTGATATTGTAGAGCTACTTGGACAATTAACTGTTCAATTCCGCATTCAATTTCAAGAAGCTAATATAGAATGTCGTCCTTCTTTCCCATCTCAAAAACTCATGGTATTAGCTGATGGAGACAAATTAGTTCGCGTATTTGAAAATCTAATTATTAATGCTATCGCTTACGGTAACGACGGTGAATATATCGATCTTGCTGCCTATGAAAGCAATAATATGATTACTATAGATATAACAAATTACGGCCAACCTATTCCTAGTACGGATTTACCTCATATTTTTGAACGTTTTTATCGCGTTGAAAAATCTCGCTCTACGAACACTGGTGGATCTGGACTCGGATTAGCAATTGCAAAAAGTATTGTTGAATTGCATAAAGGAACAATTGAAGTATATAGTGATGATAAAAAAACAACTTTCACTGTAAAACTACACCCATATAAATGTTAATAGAGCTTAACTTTAGGTCCAATTCCTTATCATATAAGGAATTGGACCTTTTATTTTCCATTAACATCCAAAATTTAATAATCCTTTATAATTCTTTAGAAATTCTTTACCTTTTCTTTCTTCCTAATTAAGCATTCCTTTTTACAATATTATTATCGATGTCATAATAGGAGGATCGCTTATGCAATTCTTGAAAAAATTCACAATTTTATTGTTATCTTTTGTTATTACAGCACTTATCGTTTTATATTTTTATCTTTATGTAAATGGTCCAATTATTCAAGCTAAATCAGCTATTTTAATAGATGCTAATTCAGGTGAAGTTATTTATAAAAAAAATGAAGAAATTCCTATACAATCAGCTTCTTTATCTAAATTAATGACAGAGTATATCGTAATGGAACAACTGAATGAAGGAAAGATACAGTTAGATGAATTAGTAAAAATAAGTAACGAAGTTTTCCGAGCAGAAACGAGTCCTATACAAGTAACTTCGAAAGATAAAACGACAGTTCGTGATTTACTTCATGCATTGTTTTTGACAGGGAATAATCGTTCCGCACTTGCCCTTGCAGAACACATTGCTGGAAACGAAGATAACTTTACACTTTTAATGAATGAAAAAGCAAAACAACTAAAGTTATCACAACCATCCCCGTTTCTAAATGCTACTGGTATGAATAACGATACAAATAAACAATCAAATACAACAGCGATAGATGTAGCGAAACTAGCGACACAATTAGTAAAAGATTTTCCAAATGTATTAAATATTACGAAACTAACCTCTTACCAATTTACCTTCAAAGACTCAAAAGTTTTCAACACAAATAAAATGATTTATTCACTTAATAAAAACATTAATCTCCAAGGTGTTGACGGCTTACAAACTAGTTTTTCAACTAATGGTAATTATAGTTTTGTAAGTACAGCACATCGAGGAGATACTAGACTTATTTCTGTAATATTAGACTCAAATGAAGAAAACAGTACCTTTATTGAAACAAAAAAGCTACTACAGTACGGTTTTGATCCATCCTCTTACTCTGCACTCCAAGCTTTTAAAGATGCTGTTACATCTTGGACAGTTTTGCTTCAGTTTAAAAATTTAATCATACAAACATTATTGATTTTCTTCATTATTACAATTTTAATGTTTTTACATATACGTCAGAAAAAATCCGAGGATTTCAATTAGGAAATCTTCTTATATATATAAAACGGCTTGCATTTACAGTACAAGCCGTTTTTTAACTATAGTCCTCTTCCAATTAAATTCACTGAAACAGGCTGAAGATTTAGTTCTCTCGCCCATATAGATAGCTGACCAATGTGATGAATTTCATGTACAATTACATGTCTTAACACTTCACCGTATGTATATGTTTTATCTGTCCACGAAGCTTTTAATATCTTACATTCTAGGCTAGATGACCACAACTGCAAAAAATCATCTAATTCTCGTTTATATAAATCAGATAACGCTTTTACTTTTTGGATTGATTGATAATCTTGAAACTGCGGTTCATTATCTTCTTTTCCTTGAAGTGCACTAATCCAGCTATATTCAACATCGACAATATGGAATAATGTTTCTAAAATACTCCCTACACCACCTACACGCTTGCGATGCAATTCTTTCTCTGAAAGTTGTTCACACCACTTAAACCAATCATCTCTTACTTGCCAATTGTATTGAAATAAAGTGTGCATATTTATCTCTCCCCTACCCAATAATCCAATTAACCGCATCTATCACATAATATGGCTCATCTTTTTGAATATAGTGACCGCTTTGTTTTGCAATTACAAATTTATTATTACTTGATAATCGTAATAATTCTTCTTGCAATTGCAACCATTTCATTTGTGCATCTGGCGAATAAAAAGCTTTTTTACCCGCAGCTAACACGACAAGTGGAATATCATTCATTAATTTACAATATCTATCTACTTCACTTAAACTAAATGTAAACTCTTCATATGAACTTTCATATACAAACTGTTTATAGTAAGCTTCTTGAAATTCAGTAGACATGATTGGTAAAAATGCTTCTTTATAATTTTCTGGTGTCGAATCCACCAAAACGATTCCCAACATATCTTCGGGATAAAAAGTCGCAAATAAACGTGCATTTATACCTCCAAAAGAATGTCCTACAAAAATATAAGGTGGTTTCAATTGTAATTGCGTTAAGCAACTTCTTAAATCTTTTATCATTTCAGAACTAATACTTCTCTTGGAACTCTTCCCACTTTTCCCTAATCCCGCTCGATCATATGTAAGTACCGTCCCATATTCCGTCAGCTCTTCAGCAATATGATCCCATGTCTTTGAATAATCGCCATAACCTGCCTCCATTATAATAACTGGCTGCAGCTTCTTTCCTTGGAACTTTTTCGTATACATTTTAAAATCGTCAACTTGTACATATTCCTCTATACATTTAATCATTGACAATCACTTCTCTCAGGCCAAGTTCCTCTACAGCATGATTCATTATTTCACTTACAGATAAAGAGCCATCCAATATAATATCCGAATTCGGCTTAACAGTATGGATTGCTTCTAAATATGCTTTTCTCGCAAATGTCATGTAATGTTTTAAATCATTATGTATTTCATCTATTGTATCCTCTTTAAAATCTCGTAAAATTCTTCTAGCCATCGCAATATCTAAAGGCGTATCGATAAATATAGTTACATCAATAAATTCTCGCATTTCACTATTTAAGTATGCAAAAGGATAATCTACAATAATATAATCTACATTAGCCTCTCCTATAAGATGCTGAATATCATGAATTAATGGTGTAAGTACCCATTCATCATAATTTGCTCCCTCATCAATCCATTTACAAATATCAGTAGGACAGTTTTTAAAGTGATAGCTATCAAAATATAGCGCTTTTGAATTTGTTAGCTTTTGAGTTAAATTTTCTGTAACAGTCGTTTTACCTCCTCCTGAAACAGCTGCAATTGTAATGATTTTCGTTTTCTTATTCATAATTCCCCATCATACCCCTTTTAATTAACATAATATAATTACAGATAACTATAATTCTTTATCGCTCCATTCATATTCTAACATACTCATTTCCCATAAATTCCAATACGTTTCTCCTACTTTTTTTGACTCTCGTAATAAACCTTCTTTTACAAATCCTGTTTTTTCATAACATGAGATGGCGGACGTATTAAAATCATAAACACCAAGGGTTACTCTATGTAGTTTTAATTCTTCAAATGCAACTTGTAGTACTGCCTTCATCATATGTTTCCCTATAGAACGTCCTCTCATTTTCGTATCACCAACTAGCACTTTTCCAATTCTTGCAGACTTATTAATATTGTCTATTTGCCCAAGTGAAATATGACCAACCACTTTCTTAGACTCTTCATCTATTACTTTAAATGCAAGAGTATTTGAGCTTTCTATATAATTTTCTAATTGTTGTTCATTTAAAGGATATGTAAATGCATTTCCTGACCACTGTATTAAAAATTCTTCGGAATCAATCCAATTTATTAATTGTTTGAAATCGGATCTTTTTAAGGGTTCTAATTTAATCAACACCATTCTCCTTTCATACACCATTCTATATATACTCAAATTTATTTCTATATATAGAATATATTCTCCTTTTATACGAAATTAAAATAAAGCCATTCATAAGAATGGCTTTACAAAAACATAGCCCAATTATGCTATGTTTCCTATGTTAACAATGGTTCAATCGCTTCAATTTTACAAACTGAAATAATTACTGTAACTACCCCAGCACTATTAGCAAGCTTTACAACATCACAAGTGACTGAAGAAACAGTTCCTGCATAATTATTACTTCCTGTTGTAATACGCACTGATCTGTTTACTAACTTTCTCAGCTCATCTCTAATTCCTTGTACACAGCAACAGTCACATGCCTTATTTTGCTCTTCATGTTCTTTTTTACACTCTTCAAAAACATCCCAACAATCATCCTGTTTACATGAACACTTTTTTCTAGAATTACTATAACGATATCCCAAAATCTCACCCCCTAATCATTTCTATTAATATAGTATGTCCACTAGCTTCAAAGTCTACGAGGCAAAAACATAGAAAAGAAAAGAAAAAACAAACACATGTACTAAATTATCCTGTATATATAAAAACTGACCTCTAACAATTAGAGGTCAGTTCACATTATACATGCTTTAATTTTATAATTTACTAGACTGCAATCCCTGAATAAATGGCACTACTTCAGGATTTACAAGTGATGATAAATCACCTAATTCTTTTCCTAAGTAAGCAACTTTAATGACGCGTCGCATCACTTTAGAATTACGTGTTTTCGGTAAATCTTCTACAACGTGAATATCTTTTGGACATAATGCTTTTCCAATATGAGAGTTTACTAAACTCATTAATTCCTTCTTTAACTCTACTGTGAATGTTACATTGTTCCTTAATACTACAAAACAATGACAAACTTCACCTTTTACTTCATCTGGTACACCAATTGCGGCAGCTTCTATGACGTCATTGTGTTTCACAAGAATAGATTCATATTCTGCAGGTCCAATACGTTTACCAGCAATGTTTAACGTATCATCTGAGCGTCCTGTAATAATATACTGCTCACCATCATAAATTACCCAGTCACCATGAACCCATTTATTTTCAAAACGTGACCAATACGTGTTCACATAACGTTCATCGTCTTCCCAGAAACTCTTCGTCATACCAACCCAAGGTTTCTCTAAACATAATTCTCCAACTTCATCACGAATTGGATTACCTTGATCATCGAGAACAACCGCTGCCATTCCTGGTAAAGAAGCGTTAAAGCTTATCGGTGCAATTGGTTTAATAAGGACGTTTCCGAAAATCCCACCAGAAATTTCAGTTCCGCCTGAATAGTTACAAATCGGCACATTACTTTTTCCAACCGTTTCAAATAGCCACATCCAAGGGTCTGGATTCCAAGGTTCACCTGTTGAAGCAAATACCTCTAAACTCTTAAGCGAATGTTTATTTACATACTCATCACCTTTTGCCATTAACGCACGAATTAATGTTGGTGATATACCGAGATGAGTAATTTCATATTTATCAACTGTCTTCCATAAACGATCTGCCTCTGGGAAGTCAGGTACACCTTCGTACATAACCATCGTTGCTCCATTTATGAGAGAGCCGAATAGTAGAAATGGTCCCATCATCCATCCCATATCAGTTACCCATAATACGCGGTCGCCTTGTTTGATATTCATCCCAAAACCTGCATCAAATGCAGCTTTCAAAGGGAAACCAGCATGTGTATGTACTGTTCCTTTCGGTTTCCCAGTTGTACCTGATGTATAAATAAGCATTAATGGATCATCACTATGCATTTCTTCAGCATGTACAAATGGCTTTTCTTTTTCTAACGTACTCCATGAGAAATCATAATTATGCGGTGTAAAATCATTTCCTGCGTGGCGCACGATAACAACTTTTTCAACAGTTGGACAATGTTCACAAGCCTTATCTACTTCGTCTTTTAATGAAACTATTTTACCACGGCGTGAAAAACCATCTGCAGTAATGATCATTTTCGATCCTGCCGCTTGCACACGTGTCATGACTGCATCAGACGCAAAACCTGAGAATATTGGTGAAATAATTGCTCCGATTTTCATTACAGCTAGCATCGCAACAACTGTTTCTGGAATCATCGGCATATAAATTGTTACACGGTCACCTTTTTCAATACCCGCATGTCTCAAACCGTTTGCAACGCGACTTACCCAGCTATCAAGTTCTTCATATGTAAATGATTTTGAAGTTCCATTTTCCCCTTCATACTGAAGTGCTGGTTGTGTTCTTGTTTCATCATCTGCAAGCCAGCGTGATAAAACTGATTCTACAACGTTACATGTTCCGCCATTATACCACTGTGCAAACGGCGTACCATTTTCTAAGTCTAACACTTCTGTATAAGGTTTCATCCATTGATAGCCTACCGCTTTCTCAGCTTCTCCCCAAAACCAAGCTGTTTCTTCGATTGACTTATTATAAAACGCTTCATAATCTTCATAGCCCAATGATTTCATCCAACTAAATAAACGTGTTTTTTCTTTATACTCTTCTGTTGGAAACCAAACTGCTTGTTTCAATGTTTTCCCTCCTTGACTTTTTGAGCAAGAAAGCCCTAAATAGGGCTTTTAAACTGGATAAACAGGATGTTTCCGATCCGTAAATACTTGATATTTACTCATATACATCTCGAATCGTCCTTTTAACTCTTCTCTTAAATTATTTGGATGAACAATACCATCAATGACCATCTCTGATGCTAAATGGTAAATATCAATATCTTTCTTATATTCTTCTCGTTTTTCAGCAATGAAGCTATCACGCTCTTCTTCTGGTAAAGCTGCAATCTTATTTGCATATACAGCATTGACCGCAGCTTCTGGACCCATTACCGCAATAGAAGCTGTCGGTAATGCAAGGCAGCAATCTGGTTCAAAGGCTGGACCTGCCATTGCATATAAACCAGCACCATACGCTTTACGAACAACGATAGAAATTTTCGGTACAGTTGCTTCACTCATTGCAGAAATCATTTTTGCACCGTGGCGAATAATACCAGCACGCTCTACTTTTGTACCAATCATAAATCCAGGTACATCTGCAAGGAATAATAATGGAATATGATATGCATCGCACAAATTAATAAACTTCGCTGCTTTATCAGCTGAATCGTGGAATAATACGCCGCCTTTCATACGCGGTTGATTTGCAATAATACCAACTGGCTTACCATCAATACGTGCTAAGCCTGTAATTAGTTCTTGAGCAAATAATTTTTTCACTTCATAGAAAGAACCTTCATCAATAACTCTATTAATAAGATCTTTCATATTGAAAGGAGCATTTTGATTTTCTGGAATGATTTGTTCTAATGTTTTATCGAATTGTTTCGGTTCTTGAGGTGTAACCAATGGAGTCTTTTCTAAGTAGTTATTTGGAAAATATGAAATGTATTGTCTTGCTTGTGTAATTGCATCTTCTTCGGTCTTACATAAAACATCTCCGCATCCTGATACAGAGCAATGCATACGAGCTCCACCCATCTCTTCTAACGTTACCTTCTCACCGATAACCATCTCAGCCATACGAGGAGATCCTAAATACATAGATGCATTTCCTTCTACCATCATTACAACATCACAAAAAGCTGGAATATATGCGCCACCTGCTGCCGAAGGACCAAATAATAAACATACTTGCGGAACTTTACCTGATAATTTCACTTGATTATAGAAGATTCTTCCTGCACCGCGGCGCCCTGGGAACATTTCAACTTGATCAGTAATACGCGCTCCAGCAGAGTCAACTAAATAAAATAATGGAACACGTAATTTTTCTGCTGTTTCTTGAATACGTAAAATCTTTTCAACTGTACGTGCGCCCCATGATCCAGCCTTTACTGTTGAATCATTTGCCATTACGCATGCAGTACGACCATGTATTTTACCTGTTGCTGTTACAACACCATCAGCAGGTAATCCTGTTTGTTCACAATTTGCAAATAATGCATCTTCTACATATTCACCATTATCAAATAAAAGAGCTAATCGATCTCGAACAAATAGTTTTCCTTTTGCTTTGTTTTGTTCATGATATTTTGGTGCGCCACCTTGTTTAATCGTTTCAACTCGTTCTACAAATGTATTCGATTGTTGTTTTTGGTCTAACATATTTACTCCCCCTTATACATTGGTGTGCGTTTTTCCTTGAATGCTTGTAATCCTTCTAATCTATCTTTCGTATGGATTACACCTTCATACGCTTGTTTTTCCATTTGTAATCCGGTATGTAAATCAACTTGAATACCGTTTGAAATTGCTTCTTTTGCTAATCGAACAGCAATTGGACCATTACTAGCAATTCTCTCTGCCATTTCAATCGCTTTCTCTTCAAGTAAATGAGCTGGTACAACGAACTCTACTAGACCATATTCTTTCGCTTCTTGCGCCGAAATGCGTCTGCCTGTATAAATTAATTCTTTCGCTCTACCAACACCAATTAATCTTGGTAAACGCTGCGTACCACCTGCTCCCGGTATAATTGCAAGAGTCGTTTCAGTTAGACCAAGACTTGCAGTGTCTGAAGCAATTCTAAAATCACAAGCTAAACTTAATTCTGTGCCACCACCAAGTGCGATTCCATTTACAGCAGCAATAACTGGCTGTGGTAATTGTTCAACCATTTCCATAGTAGTGCGAATCATACTAACAGCATGACGAACTTCTTCTTCATTCATGCCAGCACGTTCTTTTAAATCAGCTCCGGCACAAAATGCTTTTTCACCAGCACCTGTTAAAATAACTACACGAGTATTTGACTCTTCATTTATTTGAGTTAATATGTTTTGTAACTCTTCTAATAACGCTAAAGATAATGAGTTTGCTTGTCTTTCACGATATAATGAAATCTTTACAACGTGAGGTGTTACATAATCAACTGAAATATTTTGTAATTGTAGCATCTTCTCACCTACTTATCGTTTTATGTTGAAGCGCTCTATACACATGACTCGGTAATTGGATATTTAATTTACTTTGAATAAATTGACTCGCTCTCAATAACTTCTCTTCATTAATGTTCGTTTGGACTCCTAACTTATGGAGCATATGAACTAAGTCATCAGTTGCAACATTGCCTGATGCTCCAGGTGCATATGGACATCCACCAAGACCACCACAAGAACTATCAAATGTTGTAATACCATATTCTAATGACTTAACTACATTCGCCAGAGCCATTCCATACGTATTATGGAAGTGCATTGCAAACTGCGAGGCATCATATTTCTTTAATAAATGTTCTAATACTTGCTCTACTTGTAACGGATTTGCTACACCAATCGTATCACCAAGAGATACTTCATAAATGCCGTATGAAAATAGTTGATTACATAATTCGTCAACTGCTGCAAGACTTATATCTCCTTCATAAGGACATCCAAATACAGTAGAAACATAGCCTCTTACCTTTTTCCCTTCGAATAATGCCTGTTTTGTTATATCTTCAATTACAGCTAATGCTTCTTTAATTGATTTATTAATATTACTTTTATTATGAGATTCACTTGCTGATAAAAAAACATTCACCTCATCTACATTTTGCAAAAAAGCTCGTTCCAAACCATTTTGATTTGGAACAAGCGCTGCATATGTAACATTGGGATCCCTTTTCAGCTCAGAAAACACATCATTTGCATCAGCTAATGCAGGGACCCATTTAGGGTGAACGAATGAGGAAACTTCAACGTACGATAATCCCGCCTCTGTAAGTAGTTGAATCCATTTTACTTTATCTTTTGTGCCAACAATCTTTTTTTCATTTTGTAAGCCATCACGTGGCCCGACTTCTTTAATGACAGCAAAATTAGGTAGTTTCAATTCGCTTCCCCCTATATTTCCCTATTCAATTTCTAGTAATACATCTCCTTCATTTACAAAATCGCCTTCTTGCACATTAATTTTCATAACTGTGCCAGCTTCTTCTGAAACGATTGGAATTTCCATTTTCATAGATTCCAAAATGACGACATCCTGCTCTTCCTCTACTGTATCTCCTACGCCTACAACAATCTTCCATACATTTCCTGCCATCGATGCATATACTTTCGTCATCATTTTTTCCCCCTTAATATTGTTAAACCTTATTTTTTAACAAGTTGTTTCGTTACAAAACCTGTTGTATAAATACCGTTTTTGAACACATCATCTTCTAAAACTTGAATTAACATTGGCGTGTTCGTTTTAATACCTTCTACTTTTAATTCTTCTAAAGCATCATGTAATTTCGAAATTGCTTCTTCACGAGTTTCACCATGAGCAATGACTTTCGCAATCATTGGATCATAGAAAGGAGTAATTGTTACTTGATTCTCCAAAAAGTGATCAATACGTACATTTGTTGGAAGCGTTAAATCTGTAATTTTCCCAGGTGATGGGAAGAAAGTTTTCGGATCTTCTGCATAAATACGTGCCTCTATGGCATGACCACTACGTTTTACATCATCTTGTGTAAACGATAATTTCTCACCATATGCAATTAAAAGTTGTTGTTCTACAAGATCTAAACCAGTAATTTCTTCTGTAACTGGATGCTCTACTTGTAATCTCGTATTCATCTCTAAGAAATAGAAGTTTTTCTGATCATCAACTAGAAACTCAACTGTACCTGCATTTGTATATCCTAGAGCTTTAGCAGCTTGTACAGCAACTTCACCCATCGCTTTTCGTGTACCTTCATCTAAAAATGGTGAAGGTGCTTCTTCAATTACTTTCTGATTTCGGCGCTGCACTGAACATTCACGCTCCCATAAATACACTGTGTTACCATGTGTATCTGCTAAAAGCTGAATTTCAATATGGTGTGCATCTGCTATATAGCGTTCTAAATACATTTCTCCATTACCGAAGAAGTTTTGCGCTCTTGTTTTGTTACTTTCAAACGCTTTGGTGAGCGTTTGCTCAGTTTCCATCAACTGCATTCCAATGCCTCCGCCGCCTGCGGATGCCTTCAGCATTAATGGATAACCAATCTGTTTTGCAATTTCAATTGCTTCTTCAGCAGTTTCAATATTTGTAGTAATACCTGGAACTACTGGGACATCTGCAGCTTGCATTGCAATACGTGATTCGATTTTACTTCCCATCTTCGTAATGATTTCTTCTGACGGTCCGATAAAAACGATTCCTTCTTCTTTACAACGAACCGGAAAAGATGGATTCTCAGATAATAATCCATATCCCGGATGGATCGCTTCAGCATTTGTCTTCTTAGCTATTTCAATAATTTTTTCAAGGTTTAAATAGCTTTCTTGGACACGCGGTCCACCTACTAAGTAAGCTTCATTTGCCATTTTTACATGAAGGGCGTTTTCATCAGCCTCAGAATAAATAGCAACAGTGCGAATGCCAAGTTTTTGACAAGTTTTCATAATACGAACTGCGATTTCCCCGCGATTAGCAATTAATATTTTTTGAAACATAGTGATTCCTCCCTTTTATCTACATCCTAAATGTCTAGCAATTACGAGACGTTGAATTTCAGAAGTTCCTTCACCAATTTCTAATAGTTTCGCATCACGAATATGTCGTTCCACTTCATATTCACGCATATAACCGTATCCACCGTGAATTTGTACTGCTTGATTTGCAATACGGCTTGCTGCTTCCGATGCGAAAAGTTTTGCCATAGCCGCTTCTTTACCGAAAGGTTTATCGTTATCTTTTAACCAAGCTGCTTTATGTACTAAATTACGCGCTAGCTCTACTTCAGTCGCCATATCAGCTAATTTAAATTGAATCGCTTGGAAATTAGAGATTGACTTTCCAAATTGTTGACGTTCTTTCGCATATTGCAATGCACGTTCAAATGCAGATTGCGCAATACCAACAGCTAATGCTGCAATTGAAATACGTCCTCCATCAAGTGTATATAAGAATTGTTTAAATCCTTTATTTACATCACCAAGAATATTTTCTTTCGGTACACGTACACCATCAAGTACGATTTCACATGTATTAGAAGCACGAACACCCATCTTATCGTAAGGACTTGAGATTGTTAATCCTTCACTTGTAGTCGGTACTATAAATGCCGAAATGCGTTTTCTACCATTGTCTTCAACACCGTTGACAGCGGTTACAATAATTGTATTTGCATACTCCGCATTTGTAATCCAACACTTTTCACCACTAATTACATATTCATCGCCATCTAATACTGCTTTCGTTTGTGTGCCACCTGCATCAGATCCCGCGTTCGGCTCAGTTAATCCGAAAGCACCTAACGTTTTACCTGATGCCATTGGAACTAAATATTTCTGTTTTTGTTCTTCTGTACCGAAATAATAAATTGGAGAAGCACCTAATGAAATTGTTGCAGCGTAACTTAATCCTGTGCCACCACAAGCACGACCAATTTCTTCAACTGCTAACGCGTACGATACAGTATCGCCACCTGAACCCCCATACTCTTCAGGGAATGGGATGCCTAATAATCCTAGTTCGCCCATTTTTTGAAATGTTTCATATGGAAATTCCGCAGTTTTGTCATAATACACAGCTTTCGGTGCGATTTCCTTTTCAGCAAAGTCACGTACCATTTCTTTAATCATTTGTTTTTCGCGAGTTAGAGTAAATTCCATTCCGCTACACACCCCTTATCGAATATTGAGTTTCGACAGCGTGCGAGTTTCTACTACAAACATTACGAATTAAAAGACAAAAATATTAGTTAGATAATTGTTATAATTCTGTCATAACTTAATTTTAAAACAGATTCTGTACTAATGCACAAAAAAATTCCTACATTGTTCTACAACAACATAGGAGTTTTCTTGTCGAAATATGTAATTTGTTGTTTAATAATCTCTACCTTTACCCGAATCTGAAATCTCTACTAAAGCTTCAGGGTATGGTTCAAAATATGTTTGTCGTAATAAATACTTTTCATCAAATCGAAGAGCCCATGATTTTAAAATTGCAAGTATACTACTAAGCGGGCTTTTCTTTTCTTTATATTTTTGTATCAGATCTAAAAAATGATCTTTTTCTTGTTTTTTCAATTTTGTTTTAAAATATCCAAAAATATGCTCACATACATTTACATTCGATGTATAGCGGGGTGTGCGCATAAATAATTCATATAAAGTTTTCTCATAATTTTCAAATACAACTTCAATCTTTTCATTTTTGTGATTTGCAATTATTCGCCCCAATTCCTTTTGTTTTACCTGATTATATGCCATAAATAAATATTTATTATCCGACTGAAACGATACAAGATCTTTCATATTTTTATTATGTTTGATCATTTTGTAAGATGCGATTGTAAATAACCTTGTAAAAAAATGTTCTCTAATAATAAAATTCGACAATCTACCTTCTTCTTCAATTGGAAGATGTGAAAAATTTTTTATTACTGCTCCGCCAAATAAGCCTGATCCCTTTCCTTTTGCTGGCGCTTTTTCAAAACCAGAATAAATTTTCACATCACGGGTACCACAACTTGGCGAACGATTCTTTAAAATAAAACCATCCACATCAGGTATCGTTTGTAAAAAGTCATTTGAAAATTGCTCCATTTTTTTAGTTACATCTTCCCGCGTCGACGGCTGCACAAGCTTATTCACACCATTTTCTTCTACAATTCGTATCGTTTCACGAGGAGTGCCCAATCCGATCTCGACTTCTGGACAAACTGGTATAAATGTAACAAATGGCTGCAAATTTCGTATTGTTACATCTGGAATCATCTCTCCATTATAACGACATGCATCAAACTCTAAACATTTACTTACAACAACTTTTGGTTTCGCAAATTGTCGCATTTCATTACCTCCTTTGTACTAGTCCGTACTATATAAATTGTACTAAGTTTAGTATCGTAATCAAAGTTTGTTTTATTTATATTTTAATGAACATATCCAATGACATTTTAACAGTTATTTAGCTCTACGACGTAAAGATGTTCACTTTATAAATATGGTTTGATACTGTCATATGAATAATGCACAAAAGAGTTGGAGAATTTAATACGTAAGAAAGGAGGGGGAATTTATGAAGAAAAAATTATCATCTATTTTAAGTGTTTTAGCACTATCTATTATGTTTTTAGGTACATCTGCCCAAGCTGAATACGATGGAAATCATATGAATAGAGTTAATAACACTGATATTTCAACTCGAGTTAATGACAATAACTTAGACAGAGTTAATAATGATGTGAGAACTCGAAATGTAAATACGACAAATGATTTAAATGATAATCGTGATAGAAATAATAATTGGGCTTGGCTCGGTTTATTAGGACTAGCAGGATTATTAGGTCTTAGAAGAAGAGACAAAGAAGTACGTTAATCTAGAATGTTTTTAGTAAACAAGTACTTATTTATCAAAAATATAACAAATATAAATCGCCTTTTTAAAGGCGATTTATTCAGGCTGTGGAGAAAGTCTTCTCCACAGCCTATTTTTGTGTCTGAACCTCTTTTTATGTGTCAACACTGATAAAAAAGAGGAAAAGGAG